>JBBIGW010000037.1:0-26610 GCA_037447355.1 Bacteroidia bacterium
TACAACGAGTATAAGGATGGAAAGCAGTAATAAGAAATGGGGAGTCGTCATACTAATGCCGTTTCCACCACGGGCAGGGCCCGGGGTGTGATTTGTTTTACGTGTTCCGCAATATGTTTGATATGATCCGGGGTGGTGCCGCAGCAGCCGCCCACAATATTTACGAATCCTTCCTTCGCCCATTCTTCCAGGTAATGACCCGTATCTTCCGGATGTTCATCGTATTCGCCCATGGCATTCGGCAAACCGGCATTGGGGTAAGCGGAAACATAGCAGCCGGCGATCTGGGACAACTCCTCGATATGCGGGCGCATTTCCTTTGCCCCCAGTGCACAGTTCAGGCCCACACTCAGCGGCCTGGCATGCATCACCGACGTGTAAAAAGCTTCCAGGGTCTGGCCACTCAGGGTACGTCCGGAGGCATCGGTAATCGTGCCGCTGATCATGACCGGTAAAGAAGGCTTCTTTGTATCCCTGAAATATTTTTTGATCGCAAAAATGGCTCCCTTGGCATTGAGGGTGTCAAAGATCGTTTCGATCAGCAGGAGGTCCACGCCTCCGTCCACCAATCCCTTTACCTGTTCATAATAGGCATTCACCACTTCATCGAAGGTGACGGCACGGAACCCGGGGTTGTTTACATCCGGGGAAAGCGACAATGTTTTATTCAGGGGGCCGATGGCACCGGCCACCCAGGCTTCTTTACCGGACTGGCGGATGGCTTCCCGGGCACAACGGGCGGCAGCCACATTCATCTCATAGGCCAGGGATTGCATTTGATAATCGGCCATGGCGATGACCGTACTGCTGAATGTATTGGTTTCAATAATATCCGCACCGGCATCGAGGTATTGTTTATGGATGCCAATGATGATATCCGGCCGGGTGAGGTTCAGCAGGTCATTGTTGCCCTTTACATCACAGGGCCAGTCTTTAAAACGGTCGCCGCGGTAATCAGCTTCAGCCAGTTTATGCCGTTGGATCATGGTACCCATGGCACCATCAATGACCAATATGCGTTCTTTCAAACAATCCTGGATTGTTTTCATACCTGTCTGGTTTGCGAACTATAAACGTTGGGAAACTATGGAGGAGTTCCGTACCGTTTATTAGTTCTGTTTTCCCCCGGGAACCGGGGGATCAGGCCGAACAATAAACAAATCCGCCTGAATGTCCCTGCAAAACTAAGCTTTATACCCCTAAAAAACAAGCCGGGAAAGCACGCGGGTCTTTACCCGGTCTTTCAGCGAAATAGCCGGGGAAACAGGGTCGCAGGGCATCATTCCCAGCAGGTTAGTGGGTAACGTAGTTTTCTACGGGAAGGCGGTTTTGCAGGCTCCGGGCCAGGGTCATTTCGTCGGCATATTCCAGTTCGCCGCCAAAGGCAATTCCCCGGGCAATGGTGGTGATACGGACGGGATGGGATTGGAGTTTCTTCTGGATATAGTAAATGGTCGTATCGCCCTGTATGGTGGGATTGAGGGCAAAAATGATCTCTTCTGTTTTCTCTTTTTGTACCCGGTTAATCAGGGTTTCAATATTCAGCTGGTCCGGGCCGATGCCGTCAAGCGGGGAAATAATGCCGCCGAGAATATGGTAAATGCCGTTGTATTGCTGGGTGCTCTCGATCGCGATAACATCCCGGATGCTTTCCACCACGCAGATGATTTCCTGCTTCCTGGCCGAATTGGCACAGATGGAACAAATATCCCCGTCGGCCACGTTAAAACAGCGCTGGCAGAATTTTATTTCACCCCGCATCCGGGCGATCACCTCACTGAACTGGTTCACTTCCTTTGTATCCTGCTTTAATAAATGGAGCACTAAACGCAAAGCGGTCTTCTTTCCAATACCGGGAAGTTTGGAGAATTCATTCACTGCATTTTCCAGTAAGGAAGAGGAGAATTGCATGCGGCAAAGATAACCCGGCGGGTTGAGTTACCCGCCGCCGGACCGCGGATTTCCTTAAAAAGGGCGGTTTACAGGGTGATATCAATATCAAATTCGTTCGTCCAGTTCGGCTTTACTGATATTTTCCTGCCGACCGGAATTACCCGCTCGGGTTGCTTATGGCTGCCAAGAAACTGACCCGGGTCCCAGGCCCCGTTCTTATTCTGGTCATACAGGATCCGGAGTTCATATTCGCCGGGTAGAAAAAGCGGTTGTACAAATTCAGTAGCGGACAGTGGGAATGATTTATAAAGGGTTTGGTTCTGGATCACCTGCAGTACCGGGTTTTTATCCGGATCGAGGTTACGGAAGCGGATTTTCAGGGTGCCGTAATCCGACTTCTTCTTAGTAACAAAGCTGAGCGTGTCGGTTTTTAGTAATTTTTTCCCGGTACTGTCTTCCGCAAAATCCTTATCAAATACCAGGTTGTACAACGTGTTTTCTTTCCAGTTGTTCTTCAGGATAACAGCCATCGAGGTACTGTCTTTTTCGATAAGAAGCCCGGTTACCGGCTGAAAAGTTGTATCTGTAAAAAGACGCAGACCGGTGCTGTCAAATTTTTTCAGGGGGCTTTCGAAATTCAGTTTTAAATCACCTAACAAATCCTGCTGGTTATTGGCCAGGCTGGTTTGAAATTTTAACCGTTTATCTGCCGGGGTACCGGGTTTATTGCGTTGCCCGCCGGCGCCGGCTGATTCGGGCACATAGGGAGCTGCCGTTTCTTTTTTGGCAAAAGCATAAAGTGTCAGGCTGTCATTTTTCTGCCCCGGGGTTACCGGTTGATCCGCAAAAGCAAAATATTGTTTTTCCCCCATGTACCGGCGGGTACCGCCTTCGTCTTTTAATGCGTAGATCGCGTAGGTGCGGGCCGGTAAATTCTTAAAATGGAAGCGGCCTTTTCCATCCAGCCGGGCGATGTATTTCGGCTTCTCTTTTATGACGGCTGAATCCTCCTGGCTGGTATGCAGCATAACAATCAGGGTGCTGTCGGGTTTTGCTGTTTCAGCCAGCAAGACCTGTCCCTCCAGTTCAAGTGAATCAATATAAGAACCGGTGGAGAAAGTGAACTTGAAATCTTTCACCACATTTCCTTCAGTAATATCCCGTATGGCTTTTCCAAAATCAAGGGAATAAGTGGTATTGGATTCCAGGCTGTCTTTTAATTTTACGGTGACCTCCCTTAACCTGAAATCCACTACGGGGTTTATTCTTGCCAGGGGAGAAACCAGTAGGTTTTCCTGGATATTCTGTACATCCACAAATTCATCAAAGGAGAAGACAAGCTTATTCCCGTGGAAGTTAACCGTAGAGTCGCCGGGATTTGATTTCAGCAATACCGGCGGAATACTATCCCGGGGACCGCCCTGCGGGGGTACGATATTGGCACAGCCGGGGCCATTCATGACGGTAAGCGTCAGAAAAGCCAGGGAACAGAATGTGGATATGAAAACAGTTTTGCGCATGCAGGTGCAAACTTACAGGGTTTGAAGGAGAGATTTGTTGATGAAATCATAAAAGGAAACCCGGTTCCGGCAGCAGGGCAGGGAAATGAATTTTACGCGCCCGGTTGCTGGCGCAGGGGTAGCAAAAATCTAACGGGTCAGCAACCGGTGGCCATTGTTTTATGGTTCAGGAATCCGCATCTTCTTCCGTGGCCAGTTCGTGCAGGGCCACCGCCATATTATTTGTCTTCACAAAATTGCACCAGTGGCAGTCTTCCTTCCCGCAGCCGGTATAAAAATCGCGGTCCCGGATCTTTTCCCAGGTGCGAACGATCTGCTGCGTAACGGTGGTGATATCCGCCGGTGTGATCGTTATTTTTTCCTTCCGGTAATTTTTCTTTTTATCGGGTTCAATGAAATCAAATTCGGTACTGATCACTTTCCAGTCTTTTTGTTCATAATGATCCACCAGTATTTTGTAGAAAACGGCCTGCCGCCAGTAGTCTCCTCCATTGGGCTGTTTTTCGGAAGGCCCCTTGGTTTTGAGCAGGGCCTTGTCCGGGTCGCCGGTCTTATAATCCACCACGGTTACCGATTTGCCGTCAAACTCCAGTTTGTCCAGTTTGCCTTTGATGGGTACGTTTTTTACCAGCACGTTCCGGATATTCCGCTCGATGGCGACGATCGTATTAAACCGGTCTATATTTTCATCATAGTAATTGCCCAGCACTTCAGGCCCGTATTCCATTCGCCGGGCAAACTGTTCTTTGGTAAAACTTTCCCGGTGCCGGTGCATATACCATTCAAAGTCGCTGATAAATTCTTCTTTTGACGGGAACTGCTCTTTGCCGCTGTCCTGCATTTTCCGGAACAATTTTTCAAGGGCATAGTGGACCGCCGAACCAAATTCGGTGGCTTCGTTTTTCGGGGAAGGGATCCGGATCAGGTTTTTGAAATAGAATTCCAGCGGGCAGTTCAGGTAATTATTAAGGGCCGTTACATTCATGACAAATTTCTCCAGGATGCGGCCGATGAATTCTTCTTCTATTTGTTCTATTTCAGGTGCGGCAGCCTGTGCAAAACCCAGTGCGGCGAATTCGCTGATAACGGCCTCATCAATGATCATTTTTTCGACTGGTAAATCGTGTTTATCCAGGATTTCGGCAATAAACATCGAAGGCTCCATTTCTTTCCCGTCATTTTTAAAACGGCTGTAAGAAATATACAGGTGCTGTTCAGCCCGGGTGAGGGCCACATAAAACAAACGGCGCAGTTCTTCTTCATCATTTCCCCCGGAACGGGAGGAGAACAAGGTGTCGGGCAGTTTGTAGCCGCCGCCGGGTTTTCTTTTCTTTTCCCAGAAGCCTGCATTGCAACCGGCCACAAATACGTGTTCAAATTCCAGTCCTTTGGACCCGTGGGCCGTCATCAGGTTAATCCCTTTGTCGCTGCCACTGACCTGTACGAGCGGCAGGGAAATACCCTCCTTCTCCATCAGTTCCACCAGGCTGATCAGTTGCTGAAGGGTAAGGAATGGATCCCGGTGCGTTTCTTCTTTGATAAAATCAAACAGGCCGGAGAGTATCTGCAACTGCCAGTGTTTATCCGGTTGTTGCATGAGGTGCGTCAGCGCCCCGGTATCGCGTACCAGGGATTCAAATAAATGCTGAAGGGTAAGGTTGGATACATCTCCCAGCAATTTTTCCAGTGCTGCAGATGCTTTTTTTAACCCGCTGTGCAGGGCGTTGCTGAAGAGATCTTTAGCGGGGGCATTGGCTTTTTCGGTCAGTGCCTGGCGGATGGAATAACCGTTGCCGCTGTACTTTTTATCGGCTACTTCCATAGTCAGTTTGGCGATCTCCACGGGCGGCACGTCAAACCAGTCGAAGTGCAGGATCTCAAACAGCATTTCATCCCCGCTGAAAGGAATGTCGTGTTCGGAAGCGAGGTATTTCAGTACCAGGATGATCTTTTGGGCCAGGGGTAATTCAAGAATATTCAGATTGCGTTTACTGTACACCGGTATCTCCAGCTGCTTGAAATACCGGGCGAGCTCTTCGCCGTATTTATTTTCCTTGTAAATGATCCCGATACGGCCGGGAGCTGCGCCTGCAGCCAATAACTGCTGCACTTTTTTTACGATGCCGGTCATTTCCAGCCGCTGGGTTTCGTATTCCCGGATATGAGGCTGATGAGCCAGGTGGTTGATTGTATCATTTGCGGAAAGCAGGTCCTTGCTTAATCCTTCGATCTGTTTCACCAGCCGCTCTTCGTTCCGGTCGATCAGGGTCTTTGAAATATCCAGGATCGGCTGGGTGGAGCGGTAATTATTCGTCAGCACCACGGTCACGAGATCTTTGCTGTAATTACCGGCAAACTGCAGCATATTTTCCACGCTCGCCCCCTGGAAGCGGTAGATGCTCTGGTCGTCATCGCCCACCACGAATACATTGGGTTTGTCCCAGTAACTGATCAGCAGTTCCACCAGCCGGTTTTGCGTTCCGCTGGTGTCCTGGTATTCATCTACCAGGATGTACTGGAACCGTTCCTGGTAATCGGCCAGCAGATTTTTGTTTTCTTCAAAAGCGCGGATCACCCAGTTGATCATATCGTCAAAATCATAACGGTTCCGTTTGCGCATGAGCGCCTGGAAGCGGTCAAATTCACCCACAGCTGCCCGGAGCTTTTCCATCCGTTCTTTCTCTTCATCGATCTTGTCCTGCCTGAGATCGCCGGCGTTGAAATTCCGGTACTTTCTTTTGTAAATAAATTCATCCCGGGTGGGGAGTCCCGCGAGGTATTCATCAATGCGGTCATTGATAAAGGCCGGGGTCCAGCCCTCTTTTTTCATATTGCTGAAAAGTGCCTGCAGGTTTTTCACTTCGAAATACACATCACCCCGGTATCTTTTCAGCGGGTGATTCTTTGGAAGAGAATCAACCAGGTCCTTAAAAAGCTGGATCTTTTCCAGTTCCGATACAGGGTCAAGGGCCGTCTTTTCAAATAACCCCAGGTTTTCCTGGATGATATCATTGCAAAAAGCATGGAACGTGTACAGGTTAACTTTATAGGCATCCGGCCCGATGAATTGCAGGAGCCGCTTGCGCATGGCCACCACACCGGCATCGGTATAGGTCAGGCAGAGAATATTTTCCGACAGGGCATCCGTTTCCAGCAGGATCTTCCCGATCCGGCTGGCCAGGATCTGGGTCTTGCCGGTTCCGGGACCGGCGATCACCATCACGGGCCCTTCCAGGGTGGAAACGGCGAGTTGCTGCTTCTCGTTGAGTTTCTCAAATTCTTCCGCAAACTTTCTTTCGGTTTTTTCTTTATTGAGTGACATCTTTGTTTCCGGACTTTTCAGGTTGATAATGGTTATTCAAACGAATTTAAACCAATAATCCGCATGGCGGCGCACAGGATCAAAACAGTACAAAAAATCCCGGTTTCCCCGGAGCAGGCCTGGGCTTTTTTTTCCAACCCGGCCAATCTGCGGCTTCTTACACCGGAAAGGATGGGGTTAGCCGTTATTTCAGAACTGCCCGGAAACCCGGTGTATGCGGGGCAACTGATCGAATATACCGTAAAACCGGTGGCGGGGATTTCCCTGTACTGGATGACGGAGATCACGCAGGTAAAGGAAGGAGTGTATTTTGTTGATGAGCAACGGATGGGTCCGTATAAATTATGGCATCACCAGCACCATTTCAGAGCGATTCCCGGTGGGGTGGAAATGACGGATATTGTACATTATAAGAATCCGTTGGGTATACTTGGGCGTATTGCCAATGCCTTGTTTGTGAAAAACAAACTGAAAACGATATTTGATTACAGGTATACGAAAGTGGAAGAGCTGTTCGGGAAATGGAGTGGCTCGTGAGTGGTAATTATTGATTATTAATTATTCGCTGAAATTCGAAGGTTGTTTTAGGCTGATAGCTAAGCTGTTTTAGTACGCTATTCTTTTGTAAGCGACTTTAATAATGAATAATCTCCTCTCATCCTCTTTCTGCTGAAAACGGCTTTAATAATGAATAATCTGTTACCGGCCTTCCTGTTTAAATCATGCTGATTAAACGGCTTCCTGGTTCAGTACCCTCATCATCGAGATTACATTGGATACATTCAGTTTCTTAAAGATATTATACCGGTGTACTTCAACAGTGCGTTGCGAAATATCTAATCTCCCGGCTATATCATGGGAAGAAAGCCCTTCCCGGATCATACTGATGATCTCGAGTTCTCTTTTGGTAAGGGAGTAGACCCGGCTTGAACTGCTGTCCCCGTTACCACCCAGCATCTGTTCAGCAAGCTGGTCTTTTATGTCACCTGCAATATAGTGTGTGCCGTTGTGCACCGCAATAATGGCCTGGATCATTTCAGCAAAAGATGATGCGCGGGATATAAAGCCGCTGGCGCCGGCAGCGAGGAGCTGCCTGACAGTCAGCACATGACTGAACAGGGATACGGCCAGTACCCGGACCCCGGGTGCATTCTCTTTAATAGCCCTGATCAGGTCGATGCCCGGGATCTCCGGCATGGAAACATCTATAATGACCACATCGGGCTTTTTAACCTTTATTTCCTGGAGGGCCTGGCGTCCGTCGGTGGATACACCGGTAATGCTGAAGCGGCTGTCAATGCTTAACAGGGAGTTCCACATGTCAAGCATCATGCGCTGATCATCGATAAGGTAGATTCTGATTCGTTTCATGGTGGATACGGATTTGTACCTGCGGGTTTCCCCGCTTAACTTAATCAACGTAAAATTATATCTCAATCTGCTTTTTTTATAACCTAAGTCTGTAAAATAAGTACTTATGCTTAATGGAATAACGCATTTACCAGTGTTCCTGGCTGTTTTAATTCTTGGTATGCCCGGAAATGGCGATTGCAGGGTGTTTTGTGTTCTTATTTTATACCCGCTCTTTTTTTCAGCTCTGATACCGGCATGACCAGCATTCTGCCAATGGATTGTTTGTTCCGGCAGGTGATGAGCTTCAGGGCCACCGCATCTTTTGGAACGATGAGGGGTTCTGAATAAGCCGGGTAATACGCATCGGGAAATGAATTATCGAAACTGTAATGAATGCTCAGGCCTTCGATCTCGGTACTCAGTTTAACAACAATCGTGCTGCTGTCTTTTTTACTTACTTCAAAAACGGGGTCATAGATACTGGGGGCATAGTTCACCCCTTCAGCATTCAGCCGTTCAAAGTGTTTCTCCACCCGGGCGGAGAAATCCGTCCAGTTTCTTTTTTCTTTCGGGCTCCAGAGGGCTTCGGCAATCGCCATTCCCCTGGGCCAGGTCATATACTGGGCATGGCGCATCGTATAGACTTGTTCTGTCCAGAGATTGGCCTGGCCTCCTTTGACCAGGGTGGGGTCAACGCCTTCAGGCAATGGTTCAAATTGGTAGGCTTTTTTTAACCGCAGGGTGGAATAGACAGGCGGTTCAATCACCGCGTCGCCCTGCATGTAATCAATATAGGCGAAATCGGTCGGGCTCATCACCACTTCATGTCCCTGCCTGGCAGCTTCAATTCCCCCCTTCATGCCCCGCCAGCTCATTACTGCAGCATTGGGTGCGAGGCCACCGTCCAGTATTTCATCCCAGCCGATCAATTTCTTTCCCTTGCTGTTAATGATCTTTTCCACGCGTTTTACGAAATAGCTTTGCACTTCATCCAGGTTCTTCAACCCTTCCTTTTGTATCAGGGCTTTGATCTGTTCACTTTTTTCCCAGAAGTTGCGGGCTGTTTCGTCACCTCCCATATGGATATATTCAAAAGGAAAAAGTTCCGCCACTTCCGTGAATACTTTATCAAGGAAATCAAATGATCGTTCAAGCGCGGGACAGATCGTATTATCCAGGGTGCCATAAAAATGTTGTCCCCCGCCGGGCCAGATCATAAATTGCTCACCGGAGTTAACGGCATAATTACCGGGGGTGCAGGATAATTCAGGGTAGGAAGCGATGGCTGCCAGGCTATGACCCGGTACATCGATCTCGGGAAGGATATTGACATAACGTTGCTTTGCATATTGAACCAGTTCTTTGATGTCTTCGTGTGTATAGAATCCTCCATAGGTCCTGGGTTCATCTGCGGCAGGAGGGGAAAACTTTCCAAATGTCCCGGTTTTGTCGACGCGCCAGGCACCCACTTCGGTGAGTTTGGGTAAACTTTTTATCTGTATCCGCCAGCCCTGGTCATCAGTCAGGTGCAGGTGCAGCAGGTTGAATTTATACTTGACCATCTGGTCGATATAATCCTTTACCTGGGCTACGGTAAAAAAATGTCGGGAAACATCGAGCATCAGTCCGCGCCAGGCGAAACGGGGATGGTCTTCGATCGTGAGTGCCGGTATAACACGGCTTTTCTGATCAATTTTTGCCGGGAAAAGCTGCAATAATGTTTGCACACCGTAAAAAATACCGGCAGGCTCCTTAGCAGAAAGTGTAATACCTGCAGCCGTTACTTTTAAATGATATCCTTCGTTGGGCAGGGACGGATCATTGGATATTGTGAGGAAAATGGCGCCGGGTACAGCGGCACTGCCTGAGCTTATCAATGACTTATTTGTTTGAGGATTCAACTTTGCTGAGAGGCCCGCCGCAATCCTTTTCAGTTCCTCATTTTGTGAAGTTATGATGAGAACAGACTCTGGCAGTGTTATCCACTTTCCTTCAGAAGTAACGGAAACCGGCATTGGAATCAACTGGTTATTCCATGGAGCCGCTTTTTTTCTCGCCAGGGGTTGGGCGGTTATGTTTTCAGTCAGCAACGCCAGGCTTAGTATAAGCAGTAGCTTTTTCATACAGCAGTGTTTGAAAAAGCAAGTTAGTTCAATATTGAGTGGAAAATAAAAAAGGCTGACATCCCAGTCAACCTATCAACCTGTCAACCTTTCAACTTTTCAACTTTTTAACCTGTTAACATACCTCCCGTCAACCCGGTATCCTCGAAATATATTTTTCAATCTGTTTGATCTGGTCCACGATCTGCGGTGTGGTCGGTTTTAAGGCTTTTGTCTTGCGGAAGAAATCCTTGGCGGCCCGGAATTCCCGTTTATTCATCATCAGGCTGCACATCTGGAGGTAGGCAGCCGCTTCGTTTTCTTTATCGGGAAGTCCTTTGCGCAGGGCCTGGCGGATATAGCTTTCGGCCTGTTTGAGGTCGTTTTTCTGCATGGAGAGCATTCCCATTTGCAGCAGGCTGGCTCCTTCCGCTTCTTTCATTGGCATACCCAGGTCCAGTCCTTTTTTCATCATTTTTTCCGCGCCGTCAAAATCCTGTTTCATCATCGCGATATTTCCTTTTAATGTGAAATACACCGAGCGGATGGGTTTGTACAGCAGGTTCGGAAATTTGATCGAGTTGATGATCTTCTCCGCGCCATCCATATCCCCGTTCTCCATGTACTCCTGTATCAGGCGAAGCGGACCAAAGAAGAAATGGCCGGCTACCAGGATCACGCCGATCAGGTACAGTGGAAAAGCGGGCCAGAAAGAAGAAGCATAATTGACATAAATACCGAGGGCTATCAGTATCACACCAATCCAGAGACGGTATTTGATCAGTAAGTTGTAAAATTTCATCGTATTGCGTTATTAAATTCCCGTATTAAGCGGGGTTATTAAAGTATATAGATTAAACAGCTCAGTATCAGTCATTTCCGAAGCTGGCCAATTCCTGAGTCCTGCAAAAGTATTGAAAACCCGGCTTTATTAGTACAGTGTGTTTGCAGGAGGGGTTTGACCGGGAACATCAGCCTGTACAGATTAATTGGTATATTTTCATAAAGATTTATTATGACGGCGGCAAGGGGCTTTTCATTGTTTTTTTTACTGTTGCTCAGTGCCGTTGCTATTGCACAGCAACCCCGGCTGATGTGGCCGGTTGGTCATAACGGCGGCATCAATTCTGTCGCTTTCAGCCCGGACAGCAGGTATATACTTACCGCATCACAGGATGGCACTGCCAAATTATGGGATGCCAGAACAGGTTACCTCCTGCAGGATTTCAAGGGCCATGAACTGTGGATCGATAAAGCCCTGTTCAGCCCGGATGGAACAAAGATCCTCACGTTGTCAAACGACAATACGGGCAAACTGTGGAATACCCAAACCGGCCGGCTGATCTGTACCCTGCGGGGGAAAACGAAACGCGGTGAGCTGGGCAACGGGGGGATCTGGATCGACGGGCTGTTCAGCCCGGATGGGAAATATGTGCTGACGGTTTCCAATGCTGAGCAGGATAAGAATAGGACCTGGATCTGGGATGGCAGCAACGGCAAACTGGTAAAGGCGCTTTCTTCTTATAATGAGGGGCTGGTTCCTCCTGTCATTGGTACGGATGGCCGGACACTCATTCTCGCAACAGGGAAAAATAAAGCAGCCCGCTGGGAACTGAATTCCTGGAAACCGCTTGGCGTGATTCCCGGTTACAAAGCAGCAACCGATTCAGCAGCCTGGTACAGCCCCGATAGGAAATATTTTATTTCGGTTGAGAAAGACCGGGATCAGAGTTTGGGGGTCAGCACCACGGTATCCATCCGGTCAGCATCCACCAAAGAAGTGCTGGCGACACTTGCCGATACACTTTCTTATACCAATGCTTTTTGTATCAGCCCGGACAGCAGACTGCTGGTCACAGGACCTGAGGATGGCGTGGCCCGCATCTGGGAAATACCATCGGGGCGTTTATTGCTGCGGTTATCAGGACATATCCTGCCTGCTTATGAGACCGGGTTCAGTGCTGACGGGCATTATATCCTTTCTTATGATGAAGAAAATGTGTACAGCGGCTGGGAGCGGGAAACAGGCCGGCCGGTCCGGGATTTTCCGGGCGATGTGTACAGTCCTTATTCGGAATTCAACCGGTGGAATGGCGACGGGGATAGTATCACCACTTATTTTAATGACAGCACATCCATAGGTATCCGGCGAAAAGGAGCCCTGGCTGCTGCTTTCTTCGAAGTGGCCGAGATCAGTCCGGATGGTAAAAATGTTATTACGGCGGAAGGCACCTGGGATCATGAGGGCCGTTTATGGGAGGCGGGTACGGGCCGGTTGATCAGGATCCTCCGCGGACATACCGGCGTTATTTCTTCCGCACATTTCAGTCATGACGGGAAGTGGATCTTAACGGCGGCTTCCGACGATACGGCCAGGTTATGGGAAACAAAGACCGGGCGGGTGGTCATGAAAGCCGATGGTCATCAGACCGGTGTCGGGACAGCTGTATTCAGCCCCGGTTCGGAATTCATCATTACCGGCAGCGGCGACAACAGTGTTACCCTCTGGAACCGGCTTACGGGGAAGCGGCTGTACACTTTTTTACAAACAGACAGCAGCAATTATATCGGGCTGATCCCTTCCGGTTACTACCAGGGCAGCCGGGAAGGGGCCAAACGGCTGCACTATGTAACACAAGAATTACAGGCGATCAGTTTTGCCCAGTTAGATGTGAAATACAACCGCCCGGATAAAGTGCTGGAAGCATTGGGTACAAAGGATACCTTATTACTGGAATCCTACCGGAAGGCTTACTACAAAAGGATCGGGAAACTGGGCATAGATACCAGCCGTTTCAGTAATACATTCAGTGTGCCGGTAGCGGATATCATCAACCGCGATTCGATTGAATATGAGCAAAAGGGAGAAACGCTTTCGCTTCACATCAGGGGAGCGGATATTAGTTACCCGCTGGACCGGTTTAATATCTGGATCAATGAATCACCTTTGTATGGTCAAAGAGGGATCAGTATAAAAATGAGAAACGCGGGAAGCCTTGATACATTTATTTCAGTCAGGCTCTCCCGCGGAACCAACCGGATCGAAACCAGCATCAGTAATGTAAACGGCACCGAAAGTTACCGGGTGCCGTTATTGGTAAATTGCAACCCTGACACCAGTCAACCTGAAATGATCCGGTTTGTCGGTATCGGGATTGACCATTTCAGGGATAGCGTGAATAACCTTCAATACAGTGTCAAGGATATCCGTGACCTGGCGGTAAAACTGAAAGAGCGGTACGGCAACCAGTTGCTTATCGATACCTTGTTTAATGAGAAAGTTACCCGGGAAAATATAAAGGCGCTCAAACAAAAACTGCTGCAGACCGGGGTGAATGATAAAGTCATTATCGCTTATTCGGGGCATGGGTTGCTGAGCAGCGACTACGAGTACTACCTGTCCACTTATCCCGTCAATTTCGGAAAACCGGAGGAGGGAGGTTTGCCCTATGATGAGCTGGAGAGCCTGGTGGACAGTATCCCGGCCCGCCGGAAACTGATGCTGATCGATGCCTGTCACAGCGGGGAAGTGGACAAAGAAGAACTGGTGAGGATTGATAAAAGTCCCGATTCACTGGTCAAGGGGTTTAAACCCATTGCCTATAAAAAAGATGCAAAACACCTGGGGCTGAAAAACAGTTTTGAACTGATGCAGGAGCTTTTTGTAAATGTGGGCCGGAGCACCGGGGCCACCATTATTTCGGCCGCGGCGGGTACCCAGTTTGCGCTGGAGCGGAATGACCTGAAGAACGGGGTGTTCACCTATGCCATACTGGAAACGCTGAACCGCTATCCAACGGTCCTGATCAGTGAATTGAAAAGAAAAGTGGGAGAAAGGGTGGAACAACTGACCCGCGGCTTGCAAAAACCGACTTCAAGGAATGAGACAATGGAGGAGGACTGGAGTTTGTAAGGTTGGTATAATTAGTCAGGCAGGGCATACGATGTAATGATTAACTAAAGCGGAAAAATGGGGTATTGATTATTTTGTTAATCATATAGATTTCAACTATAAATAAGAAAATAACAATATCATTTAGCCGGGTTTATTTTTCCCGGTTTTTCATGGTGAAATGGCTAATGAGTGAAATAGCCGGGCAGCGCTGTTGTGCTGATGACAATCATTTAAAATCGTGATACAGGTCATTTTTTATCCCGTGATAAAACTTATATTTTCATCCTGTGCAAGCCGGTTTCTTTTGTTATGGGAAAGGCGATATTTCTGTGTTTCTGGTTCCTTTTTTCAACAGGAATGTATGCTCAGTCAGCTGATTCCAGGAATACCATTACCTCCCCGCCCGATACCTCCCGCTATCAGGATGCACTGATTACCAAAGTCCTGTTTTCTGCCCAACACAACACCTGGGGATATGACATTTTTGTCAACCACATACTCCTCATCCACCAGCCCAGCATACCGTGTTACGGAGGCAGGGAAGGTTTTAAAACAAAAAAAGACGCCCTGTCTGTGGCAGAACTTGTGATCACAAAGATCCGCAAAGGACTGATGCCTCCCACCATTACCAAAGCGGAACTCAAGGCTTTAGGCATTAAGGCGGATGATTGATCAACCCCTTGCACCCGCATCCCCCGTACCAATTCTTCATTTATAAAATTTATTTTATGAAAAGGGTATTTTATACGCTTTTAATCATAATGATTGCGGCAACCTGTATGGCACAGGGCTGGACAAGAATGCCGGATTTCCCAACCGGCACCCGGTATGGTGGAACAGGTATTGGGGTAGGCGCTAAAGGTTATGTGGGCCTGGGTGCCGATGCCGGCCAGATACGGTCTGACTGGTGGGAATTTGATCCTGTACTGAAGACATGGACACAGAAAGCTGATTTTCCCGGTACGGCAAGGGTGACACCCATTGCTTTTGCGATTGCTGGTAAAGCCTATGTGGGAACCGGGCTGAATATGTACACAGTTTATTCCGATTTCTATCAATACGATCCTGCTGCCAATACCTGGACCCGCAAAGCCGATTATGAAGGGGGGGCAAGATATGGCGCGATGGCATTCAGCATCGGGGATAAAGGATATGTCGGTTGCGGTAAGGACCAGGGACTCTATGATGGGAACAATGATTTTTGGGAGTATGATCCTGTTACGGATGACTGGACCCGGAAAGCAGATGCGGGGCCGGTGCACCGGAGTTTTGGAGCTGCCTTCAGCGCTGCCAATAAAGGGTATATAGGGCTGGGTGCAGAAGGGTATGATACCCGGAAAAAGGATTTCTGGGAATATAACCCGGTAGCTGATGCCTGGTTGCAAAAAACGGATTTCCCGGCCATAGAAAGATATATTCCCTATTCTTTCGGAATCGGGGACAAGGGCTATGTTGGAATGGGATATTATTATTCTCCGCAGAGTGATTTTTGGGAATATAATCCTGCATATAATGCCTGGACGCAGAAAGAGAACAATTTACCCAGGGGGCAGGGAGTTTCCTTTACTATCGGATCCAAAGGGTACGCAGGACTTGGTTATTCCCAGTCGGGAGACCTGGGTGATTTCTGGGAGTACTCAGCAACAGCGGCTGAACTGGTTGTATGCGATCAGACCTGGATGCCCGTGAACCTGTCGGTTACTACCTACCGGAACGGGGATCCGATCCCGCAGGTCACGGATAACAGTGAATGGGTCAGTCTCACAAGCGGAGCCTGGTGTTATTATAATAACGATCCTTCCACCGAAGCTGCCTATGGCAAATTGTACAACTGGTATGCGGTAACAGATCCACGGGGACTGGCGCCAGCCGGCTGGCATATCCCGGATTACGGGGAATGGATCACACTGGAAAATTGTGCAGGCGGATACTTCACTGCTGGAGGCGCCCTGAAAGAAACCGGTACCACTCACTGGACAGATCCCAATACAGGGGCCACTAATTCCACGGGTTTTACCGCTCTTCCGGGTGGTATGCGTACCGGAGGAGGTGGTTTTATGTCTTTAGGCCAGGTTGGTAACTGGTGGAGTTCTTCATCGGGTTCTTATACACATTATGGAATAACGTTTACAGGAGGTTATTACCGTTCGATTTTTTATGGCTCTGCCATATTCTATGGCAACCAGGCATACATGGGTTATCCTTCCTACCCGATTTCTGATTTTAAAACCGGGATGTCGGTTCGCTGTGTGAAAGATATGGCGCCTTCCTTTGTGGAATGCCCCTCAGCACAGACTGTCTATTCAACAGCCACTGATTGCGGAATTTCTGTTGGGTATACTGCAAGCGCAACGGGCAACCCGGGACCCGTTATTACTTATTCATTTACGGGTGCAACTTCTGCTAACGGCGCAGGTACCGGCAGTGGCCAGGTATTTAACAGGGGCATTACAACGGTTACGCTCACCGCTACCAGTTCCGCAGGTACCGCCAACTGTATATTTAATGTGGAAGTACTGGATACCATTAAACCGATGGTCACTTGTCCGCCGTTACAGGAACTTTGTTACCAGGACAGTCATAATTACGTGATTCCGTCTTTAACAGCGACCGATAATTGTGGTATTCAAACAATCACCTATTCGATCACCGGTGCGACCAGCCGTTCCGGCAGCAATGAAAATGCAAGTGGGTTCTTTAATGCAGGAACCAGTTATATTCATTGGACGGTTACGGACAGTTCAGGGAACAGCCGTAACTGTCAGACCACGGTGCGGGTGAATCCGAAGATTAATGTGACCTTCCCGGATGTTTATACCGCGGTGCTGGGCAGGCCCAATACCGTTTATATCGGGTATGGATTCTATTATGCAGGTGGATACGGTTTCAATGTGGTGGCGCTGACCCCGCTGCCAACCGGGGGAACCCCGTTTTATACGAATTTTGGGATTCCCTATTATCATTACCAGTGGTCCAATGGGTCAACCGCCCCCGTACTGGTGGTCAGTCACAATACCCCCGGATATTATACTTATACAGTCACCATCACCGATGCGAAAGGCTGCAGCACAACCGTGAGCAAGACGATCCGGGTGGTGGATGTACGTTGCAATAAAAACGTGTGGGGGGTCCTTGTAAAAGGAGTCAATGTTTGCCGGCCCGGTAATGTACAGAAATGCGTATTTGAATTCCTGGTCTGGGCCGAAGTGCTGGCCCATGCGGAAATAGGTCCCTGCGGGGCTGCAAAAGAAACCGCATATGAATTGAAACAGGAAGCGATTACTGCAAAAGTTGAGCAACTCTCAACCGGTGTTGAGAACAGCTGGACAGAAAAAACCGGGTTACCGGCTGCGGGCAGATTTGGTGCAATCGGTTTTGGCATCGGCAACAAGGGCTATATGGGACTTGGTATGAACACTGATGACGAATTGTATAAAGACTTCTGGGAATTTGACCCGGCCACTAATGTATGGACACAGAAAGCAGACTTTGGCGGAACCGCCAGGGCGCTGGCAACGGGTTTCAGTATTGGTAACAGGGGCTATGCAGGCACCGGGCTGGATGCAGAAGGCTGGCGAAAGGATTTCTGGGAATATGATCCTGCATCAAACAACTGGACCCGAAAGACAGATTTTGGCGGAACGGCAAGGGCTTTTGCCACCTGTATCAGTATAAACGGGAAAGGGTATATCGGTACGGGCTATGATCTGAATGATTCACTAATGAATGATTTCTGGGAATACCAGCCCTTAACCAACAACTGGACCCGCAAAGCTGATTTTGCCGGTTCGGAAAGATATGCCGCTGCCGGCTTCAGTATAAACGGGAAAGGCTATATCGGTACAGGTATTGATATCGAAAGACAGACCCGTGATTTCTGGCAGTATGATCCGCTGACTGACAGCTGGACCAGGAAGGCCGATTTTGCCGGTTCCCCGCGGCACCTGGCCACCGGCTTCAGCATCGGCTGCAGGGGTTATATCGGAACCGGTCTGGACAGCAGCAATATGATTCGTGCGGATTTCTGGGAATATGATCCTTCATCCGACAGCTGGAACCAAAAAGCTGATCTCACTGGCGGCGCCAGGCTGAACCCGGTTGGTTTCAGTATTGCCGGCAGAGGCTATACCGGTACCGGTATAAGTATGGAAGGTGCAAGAAATGATTTCTGGGAGTTTGCGGCCGGTTGTTATATGAGCCTGTCAATACCGGACGTGTATGCCGTGAACCCCGGTGGAGAAAAAAATACAATCTACCTGGGATACGGGCCTTCCTCACTGAACCTGGCGGCAGTACCTTCCTGTGGTAACCTGTTACCGGGCGAAACCTATAGTTATGCCTGGTCAGATGGTTCAACAGGAGCTACGGCAACGGTGCACCCTGTAACTCCCGGTTCGCATGTGTACAGTGTAGTAGTCACCGATAGTTATGGTTGTACGGCAACAGCATCCGTTACCATACAGGTGGTGGATATCCGCTGCGGTAATAATAAAGTAACCGTTTGTCATGTTCCCCCGGGTAACCCGGCTAACCAAAAGACAATTTGTGTCAGCAGGAATGCGGTTCCCGCTTTGCTGAAGCAGGGTTCCCGCCTCGGTGACTGCAATGCACAAACGCAGATTGGTAAGAACAGCAGCCTGCCGGCAACAACAACGGAAGCAGGGATGGGGACATTGCAGGTTTACCCGAATCCCAACCGTGGCATTTTTGATCTGCGGCTGAATGACTATACCGGTGCCGCACTGCTGATCGAGGTTTTGGATGGACGGGGAATTGTGATCCGGAGAGAATGGGTTCCCGCGGGGAAAGGATACGGAACCATCCGGATGAACCTCGGTATGCTGGCACAGGGGGTATATTTTGTAAGGGTAAGAAACAGGGAGAAAACAGAAACTGCGAAAATGGTTGTCTGGTAAGCGGGATTCCTGCTTCATTAAGTGGACTTTGATTGTCATGCGCGGCAAACGAGGTATGATGATCAAAGTCCCTTTTTTTTTAAACGATACCGGACTGTTTCTTCCTCCCAAAAGATAACCCGGTTCTGAATATGCCCTGAATTCAAAAAGGCCGTCCGGATGCGGGAAAGTAAAATTCAGGGCTGCGCAGGGGCGGGTTATCCGTATTATGGGGAGGGAAAAACCCGGTGTGCAGTCATGAACAGAATCGGGAAATTATGCAGCCGGATTTTGAAAAGTCTGTCTTTTTACCGGGGATCAGTTGTCGGATTGTTTGAACCGGTACAAATACGGTGATTTATAAGCCTTGCCAGTTTGTTTTTTTTCCAGTCGTTCCAGTATATTCATACTGAGCATCTTTCTTTGAAAGTTCGTACGGTCTAATTTCCGTTGATCAATGATCTCATATAACTGCTGCAACTCTCCCATCGTAAAAGGCTTGTTCATTAAATTAAGTCCCACCGGCCGCTGGTAAAGATCCACCCGTAAACGGCTCAGCGCTTTTTCCACAATCAGCTTATGGTCGAGGAAGAGATCAGGAAGCTGGCCGATATCAAACCATTTGAATTCGGAAATGAAATCCTGGATGGTAATCCTGACTTTTGCTTCATCGGTCAGGGCATAAAAACAAACAGAGATGAATCGTTGTTCAAACCAATGATTACCGGTTAAATCCACATTTAGTTTGGTCATCATCCGGACCACGGCATTGTTCCGGGTACGCTCCAGGCTATCGGCTATATAGAATTGTTCGGGGAAAATTGCATTTAATCCAGTTCTTCTCCTTAAAATCCGTAAGGCGGCATCTTCCAGCGTTTCTTCTTTTTCCACATATCCCCCGGGTAAATTATAAAAGGGCATATCGCCATAACGGATCAGCAATACCCTGAGTTTCCCGTCATGAAAACTAAAAATCACCGTATCAATTGAAATGCCGGGTAAGTAGATATTCTCCGCATTCTTTATAAACGCGGTAATCGTGTTTTCAAATTTCCGGCCACTGTTGTTTTTTGACAGCTTTGCTTTTGTCTTTTTCATAAGCCCTTATACCTTAACCTCCTGGAGTCGTATAGCTCTTGTGAAAGAGCTGCAGGCAATCAATAAAACTACGGCTCAATAAAATGATAACCTGAATATTATCCGGAATTTTTTTGCGGGGATTCAGGAAATTTATACATTGTGTCAAGATGACTCAATGGGACACTTACCAGGACCGGTGCAGGTTTAGAGAGTGTGTAACGGTTTACTGATACCTGGTACCCTTGCTTGCCGCCAACAATGGGATGTGGTCTATGGGATATGAAGTTAGTAGGTGGGTGGTCCTGTCTGAAATTATAGTACAAGGTTTGCCAATATCATGCGGTCTGCACATGACAGGCAGGAAGCGGATTTTTTAAAAAACTTTATAGTATGAAAATAATTAATTCATTTACGCTTATTGCGTTTGCGCTCTTTATCCTGAATGCCTGCAAAAAGGATGTGAATTTGCAACCCCGGGACCGGGGCGCCCTTATTGAATTAACGGAAAAGGGACACCTGACCGTTGATCAGATCATTCAAAATGTAGACGAACTTTCCGTACAGGGCATCGCCACCCATGGGGTAACCTATTATTCACTCACCTATCGTACTGATTATAATGGGGAAGCGATCGATACGAAGGGATTACTGATGATCCCGGATAATGTTGATTCGGCGTACCTGATCGGCTATTTTAAAGGAACCCAGTTGCCGGTCAAGATCCTCGATTTTTACGATTCAAAATTGCAGACGCCCTCGTACTATGATGGGGGGAAGGAAAACTTTTCAGAAATAAGGAATATGGGCCTGACATGGGCATCAGCCGGCTATACGGTATTTATGCCGGACTATACCGGGTATGGCAGCACCATTGACCGGGAACATCCGTATATGTATTACCCCGAGATGTTTAAAGCCAATATTGACGGGTTGCTGGCGGCAAAATCCGTAATTGCGGACAAGGGCCTGAAATATGATAACAGGATATTTCTCGGTGGCTGGAGCCAGGGAGGAGGTGCCTGTTTATCTGCTCACAAATATATCCAGGAAAATTATGCCACCCAGTTTACGGTGGTAGCCAGCTCAGGTTTGTCTGGGCCCTATCACTTTAGCCGGTTTATTGACGAAATTCTGGCCAACGAAAACAAGGAATCCAGGATCAGTAATATTTTTTCATGGAGTATTTATGCGATGAACAAATTTTCGGAGGTTCACCGGCCAACCGATCAGTTGTATGCCTATCCTGTTTTTGACCAGTATGCAGCCATATTCCCGCCCTCCAAAAAACCTTCGGAAATACTAAACGCCTACTTCCTTTCAAAGATCCTTGATGGCACGGATACAGCATTCAGAACATTGCTCGACCGGAATACATTTTCTGCCGGGTGGACCCCCGTCGGGAAAGTCTTTCTCCACCATGGTGCTGCAGATGATATTGTTCCCTACTTCAATTCTTTGGATGCGAAAAATGGTCTGACTGCCGCGGGGGGCGACGTAACACTTTACACCTATCCGGGGGGTACCCATGATTCCGAGCTGGATAAATACATCACCAACACCTTAAATGACTTTAACCTGTTAAAGTAATAAGCCATGAAAAAAATATTCCTTATCATAGCAACTGCTGTATTTTCCATAGCCGGGGAGGCGCAGAACACACTGCGGCCCAACCTTTATTTACAGCGAATGAATTATTATAACCCGGCGGCCGGAATCAATGATTCGGTCTTTAAACGGGAGCTCTCATTTTATGCGAAAGAGAAATTCGTGGATAAGGATAACGATGCCATTTGGGTGAAACCGGCTACCGTTTACCTCAATTACCTGGGCGCGCTAAACGGGAGGGATTTTTTAAACCTGTCCTATATTTTTGATGGCTATTCATTCTACAACCGGCATAGCGTGAATGCGGGTATTGGGAGAACCTACACCTGGGGCAGATCCGGCCGGCTCGGCCTGGGTGCAAGAGCGGTGCTGAACATTGATAAAATTGACTGGGATAAGATCACCCATATTGCAGACAGACCCTCACCCGGATGGCATATAACCCCGGACCTTGACCTGGGGGCTGAACTTCAGCTGGGCAAATTAAACCTGGGCCTGGCAGCTAAAAATCTTCTCGGAAGCACGGTAAAAGCCGATGGCAGTGTGTTGATAAAGGACTGGCGGGAAGTATATGTAAATGCCGCCTATACATTTAATCTGTTTAACCGGAAAATCGCTGTAACGCCTTTTCTTTTATATTTCCAGGAACGCGATTTTGCCCTGGACCTGGGAACCAATGTTTCGTTTTTCAAAATCGTTGATGTATCCTATGCGCTGCGCCTGCTTGAGCTGAGAAGTATTGTCGCGGCAAAACTTAAGCTGGGGAAGCACCTGCAAATTGGGGTGGCGGCTGATCATTCTTACCTGTTATCAGATGTCAATACGGACCTGTTTATCGCGTATAAATTTTAATGCTCACCTTAAACCAATTACCATGTACCACAAATCCTTATTCATTGGCATTGCCTTTATTGCCCTGGCAGGTTGTAAGCCACCTGAAAAAAATGAAGCCACCGGTGCGAAAAGCGGTACACCCGTTCCGGCGACCGCGCATTCCGGCCGGAATTCACTTGACTGGGCCGGAATTTATTCGGGTACATTGCCTTGCACCGGCTGTGAGGGCATTCAGACGGAGATCAGGCTGAATAAAGACCTGACCTACCAGGTTACTTCACGGTACCTGACTAAAGCGGAGGATATCTACCGGGGCAGCGGAAGCTTTACCTGGGATGAGAGCGGGAATAAGATCACACTGCAGGAAGCGGGAGCCCCTGCCATTACCGTTAGCCAGTATCAGGTTGGGGAAAATCTGCTTACGGCGCTTGACACGAAGGGAGAAATGATTCAAACGGAACTGGCGGCCTCCTGGACCCTGAAGAAAGTGATCTTTGACAGTGTTATAACTGAAAAATACTGGAAGCTTATTGAGTTGAACGGGAAGGATTTTGTTTTAACCGGCCAGAAGAAGAAGGAGCCCCATTTTATATTAAAGGCACAGGACAACCGGGTTACCGGATTTGCCGGGTGTAATTCATTCAACGGGGCCTATGAACTTTCCGCGGGTAACCGGATCCGGTTTTCAAAGATCATCACGACCTTAATGGCCTGTATGGATGCTGGGTATGAGAAGGATTTTGTGAGGGTATTTGATATGGCAGACAATTATACCCTGAAGGGCGATACCCTGTCGTTGAACCGGGCGAGAATGGCCCCGCTGGCTAAATTCGCGGCCGTTTACCTGAGGTAACCCCCAGGCTTACCCGGGTACCATCATTGGGAAAAAACAGATGCAAGGAGGACATAAATTATGAAAAGAAAACGGGCGGCTTTTTTAATGGCGCTGCTGATCCCTCTTGGGGGAATGCTGCAGGCGCAGCAGGGTCCTTATCATTTCGGGCCGGGTTTTAATGCGAGGGAATGTGATGAACTGCTCAGGCTGAACTTTGCCTTTTTGGATACTGCCAAAGAAAGCCGGTTTGAAAATTTCCTGGCCGGCTATCAATTTTTGTACAGGACACCCAATACCGGGCTGGACAATGCCTGTGATCTGTGGTTGCGGAGCGACTCGGCCGTTGTTATTGCTTTAAGGGGCACGACGGCAGATCCGAAATCAATACTTGCGGATTTTTATTGTGCCATGGCGCCCGCGAAAGGGGAATTGATTTTGCCGGGCAATGATACATTAAAATACCAGTTGGCGGCAGAAAAAAGGGCTGCGCTTCATGCGGGTTTTTTAATCGGTTTCGGATTTATCGCAAAAGATATTTTGCCTAAGCTGGATTCGTTGTATCGCAAAGGGTATCACAATTTCCTGGTTACGGGTCATAGCCAGGGTGGGGCGCTTTGCTATTATGTCAGCGCCTGGCTCATGTATCTCAGGAAGAACGGGATCTATCCACGGTTGGGGGTAAAGACCTATGCCAGTGCCGCACCCAAGACCGGCAATATGTATTTTGCGTACGATTATGATAATACAGCACATGCGGAATGGACTTTCAGTATTATCAATACCGCCGACCCGGTTCCCGAGTTCCCCTTTACCACGCAACAGGTTGACAGGGATATGAACGAACCGAATCCCATGCTGAACCTGATGAAGCGGTTTGATGCCTCGTCTTCGCAGCAGGCAAATGAGGCAAAGAAAGCCTTTGATAAAATGCTGAAGAGCGCCGCCCGGTCCTCCGGGACCTACCAGTCCTTTTTCGGGGCCTATATTAAAAGGCTGATTGATCAGTTGAAGCCGGGGATCAGCATTCCTGTAACGGTGAATTCAACCTATTTTGTAAGGCCGGGGATCGCGATTTCATTATTGGTCAATGACACCTATTTAAAGCACTATGAAAACAATAATGACGGGCCCTATTATCATCATGGGGTGAATGCCTACCGCTTTTTGCTAAGGCAGTATTATGATGAGTTGGGCCCGTTAAAGGAATAACGATTTCCGGAAATGTAACTATTCAACTATAACCGGTTTAACTGTATGGATCCAAAAATTCCTGTAGTGATCAGCCTTGTGTACCCGGCCATCCTGGCCGCAATGGTCATACTGGGATATTGGATCGCGGATAAATATTACAGGAAAAAGAACAAGACATGGGCGGGCTCAGGTATTGAAAATGCGATAATCGGGCTCTATGCGCTTTTGCTGTCTTTTACGCTGTTATCGAGCGGTAATATGCAGGGCGACCGGAACAGCCTGGTGCATCATGCCTCGGATGCAGCAGCGCAGATCAGCCGTTCCTCTGTTTTCTTTACGGACCGGTTCGGGGCAAAGATTAAAGATCACTTATCCGGCTACCTCGGTGTTCAAATCCGGTTTTACGAAGGAAAAATAAAAAGCCGGGGGGATGCGCTCAGGGAGATGGGGCGGCTAAATGAACGGTTCATGAAGGAATTGAGCGTGTTAGCTGCGGAATCCCCTTCAGCGCGGGAGGAAGTAAAGACATTTATGCCCATGTACAATGAGTTAAACGCTGCTTTTTACCGGCTCGTTTACTCGTTTGACGAAAGAACGCCGGCGATCATCATGTTCCTGCTTGTAGCGGGCAGCTTTCTGATCGCTATACTTGTTGGCTTTATGAATGGATTGAAGGAAAACCGGCATTACCTGGTCCCCATCATTTTTTTCGTACTGGTGGGACTGAGTGTCCAGGCCATACGGGATCTTAATAATCCCTATGGCGGGCTGGTCAGGCCGGATTATCAAAATATCAGGGAGATACAAAATTACCTGTTACGGAAATAAAGGCAGCGAACCTGTCAGGTTGCGATTAAAGCCGTTTATAAGAAAAACAACTGCTATGGAAAAGAACAAGTACCCCGGAATGGCCGGGCAGAAAGGAAGCATAATGCTGATCATGACGCTCTTATTTGTGTTTACCTCTTGCGCAAAAAAAATACATTTTGCCACATCGGCTGTCGTGCCGGCGGCTACCGGCTTAGTTAAGGTATCAAAAGACCGGAATAAGAACTACGAAATACAGGTTGAGGTTTCCAACCTGGCCAGCCCGGAAAGGCTGACACCCCCCAAAAAGGTATATGTCGTGTGGCTGGTCACCCGGGAAAATGCAACAAAAAATATCGGGCAACTTGTCAGTTCAGGCAGGTTGTTTTCAAAATCCTCAAAGGCTTCGCTAAAGACCATCAGTCCCTACAACCCGTTGCGGATTTTCATAACGGCAGAATACGAGGGGAGTGTTTTGCAGCCGGGTTCGCCGGTGGTCCTGGACGTCAGCGATCAGTTTTCTCCCAGGTGAGACAGGCCGGGCAAGGAAAGCTATTCAATTTAGTTCACCAAAAACAGGAATAATATGCAACAACTGATCATCAACCTGGTTTCGGGCTTATTGGCCGGGAATGCGGTAGGCGGAATTTCCGGCAAATTGAACATGGGCCCTGTGTTGAATTCAATCCTGGGCCTGGCCGGTGGCTGGCTGGGAGGAACGGGTCTTAGCGCTATTACAAATATGGCTGGAAGTGCCGATATGGGAGGCATCATCAGCAGCATTGCCGGAGGTGCAGGCGGCGGAGCTATTTTGACATCTATTGCCGGGTTCATCCGGAACAAGCTGAACGGTTCAGGGAAATAGTAAAGCGGGAAACGTAAATGCAGGTCTAAGGCTTTAATTATTAGAGGACAGGGTTCATTTACGATTTCGCGGACAGGGGAACAATCCGCCCATCCCCGGTTTATCAGGCCATATAAATGGCCGGGATTCGTTGCTGCGTGGCAGCGTATAAAACAGGTTGCGGACCTGCGGACCGAAGCCGGCTTTACTGAATTAAGGCCGGGAACCGTTCAATGCATGATAGAAAACCAGGGAATGAAAAAACTAATTCTCCTTATCAGTTTATTCGGGAGGCAGCTTGTAATTCCGGCACAGGATTGTATGTCGTCAAAACAAAGTGTACTTTCTGTTAGAGAGTATTTCCAGGATTTAAGTTAGTTAATAATTTTTAGTTTTATAGGGTTGGATTAATAAAGTTTAGCTTTTCAGTAAAG
>JBBIGW010000038.1:0-25644 GCA_037447355.1 Bacteroidia bacterium
ATGATTTCCGGAGTGTGTATGCCTCCGTGCTGGAGCAATGGTTTTGTGTAAAACAACCGGCGCTGGACTCCATCCTGTTACAGCATTACCAGTCCCTGCCACTCGTCACCGGTCCCTGCGGCGTACCCGATGATCCGGAGGGCACTAATAACAATTCGGCCAAACTGATCCTGAAAATGTGGCCCAGCCCCTATTCGATTAATGCGACCATCCAGTTCTCTACTACCGGTGGCCATACCCTCGTCCAGCAGATTGATGCCCTGGGCCGGGTGGTGAAAGTGCTGACCAGCCAGGACTATGCGGCAGGCACCTACAATATTGATATCTATAATGACGGGCTGGCTTCGGGAGTTTACTTTCTGCGGCTGCAGAATAAGGCCTTGCAGAAGGTGATCAGTGTGGTGAAGATGCCTTTATAATAAAAGTCCAAAATAGTTATAAATCCGGTTGAATGGATGTTTAGCAAAAGCCAGCTACGAATTCACTACTTACAGCTAAGTTCTTCAAATCTTTCTTTGGCTATCTTATAAACTGACATGCTTCCTTGATTAATTTTCTTGCCCTTCACATGAGGCAGTCTTCTATAAATATCAGATTTTTCGTTTAATATCAATTTTAGTGATTGACAATTAGTAACATTTTGGAATATAAGATAGCGCAAATCAATATATTCATTTGAGGTTGACCAAATTAGTGAATATTGAATGTCAAATTGAGTGTTCTTTATAAATTCAGGTAATTGACTGCTGTTAAGCTTATTTAAAGAATCGGCATATCCCTTTAAAAATAACTCGAAAGAAGTTTTGTATCTATCGTTTAACAACCCTGTGTCAATAGAATATGTTTGTCCTGGAGTGTCCTGGCAATGCGGTTGCATTTCCTGTATTTTGCTTTTACAGCTTAAATTTATTATCAGTAATATAAGCAATGAATTTAATTTGAATTTCATATTAGAAATTATATTTGATTTTATCCCTCCCGAATGTATACGGCATTTTATCTTTTCCACCCATATTTATTGCTGCTTTTCCTTCCCCGACGGGTCTCCTCCAACCGCAACCAGCCTTAATAAACTCCCGCGAAGGACCCGTCGCTTGCGGAGACCGGTCTTGCTTTTTTCTCAAATTTCAGAAATTCCGGATAACCTTTTACGCGTATATCAGCTTTTGCAATATAAACTTCCCGGTCCGGTACTACTTAATATCAAAGCCACGTTACCCAATTCCCTGTTTCTTTCCATGCTGCGGTCTTTGTCCCTTACTGCCGGCCGACATAAAAATAATCACCCGGAATCATAGCACGCCGGGTCGGCTGCGCCAGACCCGGCGTTGAAGGAATTAAAAGGGAGACCCGTGGCCGAAGGAATAAGCTTTAATTCGTGGCACACCAACGGACAATGGGGAGTCGGGCAAAAATTTTACTCTTTATGAGCAATTTTTCTGTTTAGAAGTTAAGAAATAATTGCCAGATTTTAAGGAGGAGGTCATTTACACTTCAAGCTTTTCTTTATTTCTAATAATTGTTCCCGTAACATATTTATTTTATTCTTCTCTGATTCAAGGATGCCGCCATTTCTAATTGTGAGAAACAAAGGTTTTCCGCTTTCTTTTGTGATACTTTGCAAAATTAATTCAGAATATCCCTTACTAGAAGCAAACAAAGTATCATTTTCCTCAACATATTTAATCCTATTACAAACACTTGAATTAATAATAAATTTCCTGACCGATAAAGAATCAGTAATAGTGACCCTTTCCCCTGCATTTTTTACTTGACAACTTGAATGTGTCGCACAAAATAAAATTAATACGACCAAAAAATCTCTAATTACTGCCATATTTCTTTTTTAATTCATCTATAATTTTCTTTACATCAACGTTTCCAGACTTTTCCTCAACAGAAACAACTTTGCCGTTTTCGATTTTAATCACTTTGTGCATATTTGTTCCATCTGAAGTAGTAAAGTTTTCATAAATCTCCCCATTTTTTGACTTATCGTCAACTACACCTCCTTCTGTACCTATTTTAATACCCAAAATATCCTCTTCAACTTTTAAGGCTTGAGGATGGACATCGTCATAAACATCTTCATGTTTTTTATTTTTTGAGCTTTTGTCATTCTGTGCTAAATAGGACTCCCAGATTTCGTGAAGAACCGTAGATGAAGGTGAGAAATGTTCTGTATTGACCATTTCAGCATCTCCTAGGTCAATTTGATTTTGAATTTTTGAAACACCACCAACAATAGCTACTCCGAAACTACCAATATTGATTCCCTTTTTGGAAGCAAATAACATAACCTCTGTTGTGTTTTTATCTTCAATAACTCTATTGTAATAGTCGAAAAGTTTTTGTTCCTTTTTATTTAATTTTGCATTTTTATCTTGTGTTAAAGTTACTACCCCTTCATTAATATTAACTTTTACTTTGTTACCAAACCCGGATTCAAGAATTGATTTAAACTGAGTCGACACCTTTGCTTCATCACCCCAAATTGCTACTTTCAGAATTCTACCATCAGGGTCTACATATCGAATAGGATTATTTGCAGCATAATTATAAGGAGACAAAAGAGTATATTTTTCTGACATTGGGTCTCCCATTAACCATCTTCCTATCTGCGCATCATACATCCTTGCTCCATAATCCAGCCATTCCAAACCAGAGCCATCACTAAACTCTTCTTTTTGTTCTTCCTTGCCGTTATATTTCAACTTATTCTTTGGTGTTCCGAAGTTCAGTGCCTTACTACTTATCCCACTCATGGTGATCCCGAACGGATAATAATGCGTCTCTTCCAAAATCGCTCCCCTTGTATGCGTCACCTGTAAATTATCAAAGAACACGTCAATATTGGTCGCCTCATTGCTGGTATAAATATACAAATATCCGCTTTTGGCTACTGATAAATTCGATTGTACATGGATCTTCATTATCCCGCTCACATCCACCTGGTCAAACCCACTATAACCAGCCGCAATGATGCTGCCATAGGGGTCTTTTGCAATCCTGAACTGCTCATCCAGCAACACCCAGTTTATATAGGCCTTTGGCCGGCTTCCCGGATTGGTCTGCTGGGTCATAAAACTACTCAGGCCGCTGTTCAGCCCGCTGGCCGGATTCTGCAGCTCCGCCTGGCTGACTTTGCCTCCACTTAAATTGGATAAACCGGTCACCAACTGACTGAACAGGTCGGCCAGTACATCGGTATTGTTATTCGTCGGGCTGGAGGCGCTGTTCCAGCCGCTGGCCACCCGGATATTATAACTGTCCCCGGCCATCACTTTCAGCAGCATATTGGGACCCAGTTTCTGAGAGCCGGCGGCATTTTTCAGCCTGGCCACTTTGGCGCTGGTGGAATACAACGGGTCGCTGAACCAGCCGGGCTTGTCCGCCTGGGTATTGGTCAGGTTGGAATATATTTTGGATTCCTCCGCTATCGTGGCCGGTTCCATCGTGGCCGCCGGGTAGGCAGTGCTCAATACCTCATCCGTTATCAGCATGCGAACGTTCCCGAGGTGGTCTTTCAGCATATAATCCAGGTTCAGCCCCGTAAACACCTGTTGGTCGCTGAATGTGGGGCGGATCCTGCCCTCTTCAAAACCGGCGAACTGGAACTTATCGGTATATCCCATGCCCGCCTGTACCGTGGGATTGCTATAGGCCTTTGTTTCGTACACAGAACCCCCGATATAGTTCGTGGTAGTGGTAATCGTTACGCCGGCATAGGAAGTACTATTGTAAACAACGGTGGCATTGTTTTCCGTGGTAATTTTCTGCAGCTTGTTGCCCCCGGCATCATACATATAGCTGATCGTTCCCTTGCCGTTTACTGTTATGGTTTGGGGCAGGTTCAGGTGATTGTACACAATACTGCTGATACTCTTATTCTGGTCGCTGATCATATTGCCATTCACGTCATACCCATAATCATCGGTTCCGGTGTTTGCCCCGTCCTTAAAGTCACCCAGTTTGTTGTCACCCGCTACAGCATCCGTAACCCTGACCAGTTTATTGGATTTACCCTGGTTCGCATACAGGTACTCCAGGTTATCCATCTGCAGGCTCCCGGTCACTTTTACACCCCATTGCTGCATTTTTTTAATATTGCCGTTATCGTCATAGGCTGCCAGGGGGTCGAGGCCCGTGGTACCCATGATCATATTGAAGTTCAAACCCGCATCCTGGTTGAACCAGCCGCCGGTGTACTGGCTGAAATCCGCCTTCAGGATCCGGTTGGCCGCATCGTAGGAAAAATCATATTTCCTTTTTTCGCCGTCTCCCTTACTCTTCCAGACCATGCCGCTGATATTGCCGTTGAACTGGGGGGTGATATAGGACTGCCCGCCAACAAGATTATTGGCCTGTTTATCGTAACCCAGGTCGAATCCAAAATAGTTGCTGTTATTCGCATCACGGGCATAATCACGGTTCACACCGAGCAGCCAGCCACGGATATTATAGTCGTAACTCAGGCTTTCCAGCGTCTCCGTTGTGTAATTCCCGGCCAGGTCTTTTTTCTTACCCAGATTCTTTCCCTTTAACTGGCCCAGCTTATCATACTCGTTTTTTATAATTTCCACCTCGGGTATCGTCTTTGTCACCCCGTTAATCACGGAACTCACCGATTTTCGCACGGAAAGCACCCGGTTCAGGTCATCATAAGAGAATTTAGTCACCTGTATATGCTCTGCAGCCGTACCGGAGCCGGGCTTTTGCTGCCGCTGTATCGTCACAAAGGGTTGTCCTGCCCAGGTGTACTGGGTGCTTACCAGGTCCACCCCTCCTGCGAGATTGGTGGACTGTACCTGTATTACCCGGTCTTTTGCATCATAATAAGTAACGGTATAAATAAAATTACCGGTTCCCAATACCCTTGCCTGGGTCCAGCCTGCTTTTCCCTTAATATTCAATACCCGCTCAGGATTCTGCGGATAGGGCCATAGACTATATGCTGTTGAAAAATTACTGTTCCAGGTAGTCAGGTAATCACTTAACGGGGCCGGCAGCCCGGTATAATTATCGTAATGCGTACTGGTTAACAGTGTGTAAGTACCGGTTATGGGCGGGTAATCATCTGTATTATACGCACCTGAAAGATGGGATGCGAAACTGCCTGTGTTGCCCCAAAGTCCCGTTTCATAAGGCCGGTTAAAACTGTCGTATTTGGTCACCAGCCAGTTTCCGGCTGTTCGCAGGTTTCCATCCTGGGTCATCACCAGCCGGTCCCGCTTATCATAGACCATGTACACTGCCGCTGCACCAGGCACTTTTTTCATGATCATACGACCCCGCTGGTCATATTCATACCGGAAGCACTGTTCGTCCAGGATATTACTGTTAAAACTCCAGCCCGCCTGTCTTAACTGGTTTACTCCCTCGGGCTGAATCACGCACCGGAGCTGACCTAATTTATCATACAAGTAAATTGTGGTCATCCAGCCGGGATACCCGCTGCCGTACCCGTTATCCGCCGCCGCCGTTAATTGAACCTTCTTCACCAATACATGCCCTTCCATATCTTTAAACTCAACCACCTGATTCCCCTGTTCATCTACAGTGACATTCTTATATAGTGTACTCAGGTTATAGGCTCCCCCGATGCTGGTCGTATTCAGTGAATAGGTTCCAAAACTTCCCGGAACGGTGTTAGTAATATCCCACATTTTAATATCATCGGTCGTGGTATTTAACCAATATTTCATTTCCACCCCCCGGCCTCCATTGGCTGCCCCCACCCAGCTATTGCCTGCCGCCAGTGTTTTCTCAACCCTGTTTAGGGGAGACGCTTCAATAATTGATTTACTGTAAAAAAAGGTTTCCCCCTGGCCGCCGTACTGCCCCTGCATAAAACTCTGCTGTTGTTGGAAGGGATTCAGTTTGAACTGCCCATTACTTTCCGTTGAGGCGAATGGCAGGTATTTAAATTGTTCCCTTCCCAGTTCATCGTACATAACAGGGCTTACCATATCCACCGGCGCAGTGCCCGTGGCCATCGCCCCGCCATATAGTACCGTTTGCAAGGGGCGACCCAGGCCGTCGTAGTAGGCCGCCGCTTTCTTTACATCCTGCAGCGGTTTAGTCACCAGCACTAAAGGATCTGTTACAGGTGCCATGGCTTCCCATGTACGTATCGTATTTACCGGGGTAGCCGCAGTGTAAGGGGTCGTATTCTGACTATACAAGCTGTTACCCGTTGTTATTATGCCGATAACCATGGCAATTTTGCCAGAAATTTCTTTTACTCTATGCATGATTGAAGTTTGAACCATTTCAGAATTCGGTTATAGCTGTAATAATTTTAGGGTCAAGCGGGCTGGTTGACGGGGAAAATGTTCCGATTACGGACCCTGTTTTATCGATCAGGAATTTTTGAAAATCCCCGACAGCAGGGGCATTCATAACACCATTCATCGTTTTATCCGCCAGCCAGGAAAAAATGGTCATTTTATCCTGGCCTGTCACATTACCCTTAGCCCCCAGCAGGAAATTGATACCATATTGCTGATTACAAACCTGCAGGATCTCTTCGTTTGACCCTGGCTCATTGCCAAAGCTGTTACTGGGAAACGCGATCACCACCAGGCTATCGGCAAACTGCTGCTGGAGTTGCTTCAGCGCAGTAAGCTGACCTGCCTTCTCAGAACCAGTGGCAATATTTACAATCAGTATTTTTTTCCCTTCGAACTGATTGAAGGATTTTGTCTCACCGCCTGCATTAACATAAGAAACATCATAAAGGCTAAGCAGATACATCATAATGTGAAAAAACATATTCATACTTGATAATTTTTATTCAATTGAAATAGTACATGAACTGGGACTTGTTTCTGTATAATCAGGGCTATCGGTTCCATCCGGCCAGTGGTAATGATATGTACATTGCCAGGTAGCACCATTAGGGCCTTTAACCATAACTGAACTGGTATAAATCTTCATACCCAGTACACAGTTACACCCAATCCGCTTATAGCCTTCCCCTGTACAGGCCGGGGCAACAGAAGTGTAAACCTGGCTATAGGAGCCATCGCTCCATTGGTATTTATACTGCATTGTCCAGGAACCGTCGGGATTTTGTATAGCACTCAGGCAGATCTTTGTACCCAATTCACAGCCACAACCTATGTTCTTATACCCCTCACCCGTACAAACGGTTTGTGTATAACAATACCCGTATTTATTCGCATAGGCCTGGCCATTTGCATTCAGATCTGCCAGGGCTTTATTATTGGCATCCTGGACGGATATAACTGAAAAATAGCTACCTGCAGGTATGGTATAGGCAATCTGTGACCCAACATACCCATAATTACAATTTTGTGTGGCGAAAGAACCAGATTGAGGTTCATTGACAAAAACGCCGAATTTGGTTAAAAAAGTAGTGGAAAATTCATACTCATTTTTCTTAAGAATATTTCCATCCGGATCTATGACATGCATTAGCCTGCCAAATCCATCATATTCATACTTCGAAGTTCTGTTTAACGGATCGGTAATGGATGTCACCCCGGCCAGGTGTTTATATGTATAAGTGGTTACATAAGCTGAAGGGAAGGCTGTTCTGACTACATTCAGCGCGTCCCTCAACCCCTGATTGTCGAGCCCTTGTATTGCCGGCACACCTCCGGTTAAAGCATTGGCGACCGACTGGTAATTAATGCCTGAAATTTTAGCCACCGGATACAGGTAGTTGTAACCCCAGATAATGCTATTGACCACTCCGTCTTTTCCTTTAAATTCACAGATATTACCCCTGGCATCGTACACGGTAATTTCACCAATTGTTTCCGGTATGCCACCTCCCACCGAATGCGCCACCGAACTGATTAGAAAATTATTATTCGCTGCATCCTTGTAATAGTTATTTTGCAACTCAGAAGTGACACTTGCTCCGTTATAGGTCTTAATATTAATTACCGTATTCAGCATGTTCAATCCTTTCATTTCCAGTGCAACAGGTGTAGTATAATCCTGCGCGTACTTATACTCCGTTTTAACCAATTCTCCTTTTGAGTTAACCACTTCCGTTCGGCAAAGGCCCAGGTTCTGATCGTCATCATAAATATTGGTGGTCTGAGTTACCAGGGGATTTTGTCCGTTCTGATCATAAACAGTTTCCTTCTTTGTGTCATTATATATCCAATATGAGGGAAACTCATAGGCAACCATATCAAAGCACTCAAGGTTGTCCTGTAAGAGGCCCATGGCAATACCGTAATCCGGGCATGAAGGATTTAAAAAACAACTGGAATCTTCACCTGGCACATACGGGCCAAATTCATATTTACGGTTAACATTATATCCCCATACTGACTTGAATCCCCGGCTATCCAGCATATAGGTCAGTTCGGTTTTCTTCACCGGTATAAATGCCCCGTTCGCCCCCTTTTTAAATTGATAGATTTCCCTGGGGCTTCCATTTCCATAATTACTAAAAGCGGTCATTGGTGCACCGAGAATATCATTTCCCCACAATAACTGTCCCCGCTGATCACTGACTGCAATAAATTTTGTCTGGGTCCCGCCCCCTTCAAAATTTTCGCCAACACTCTCCACTACGGAAATATAGCTAACAGGTGAAGACTTATAATCATACAGGCCAACCAGCGAGTTGGAATAAACCGCAGTTCGACTGCAATAATTTTTACCCGTGTAATGGGGAGGTGTCGGGTTAATACAAGTCGTCCTCGTTTTATAATCTTTGAAATATTCGACATTCTGGACCAGGTTACTGGATGACCTGTTCAGAGAATTAAGTTCGCCATAATAATACCTTTTTATCATTGGCAGGTTTCCTTCATTACTGGTCAGTACTGATCTCACCCGCATCCCTCCGGTTACTCTATTAACATTGGTCTCGGTGATGGTTGCCGAATAATACTTTAACTCTATCTGGGCGGTTATGGTACTACTTCTTTGACCGATTAATGTTACGGTATATGCTGTTGATCCGTTGCCTGACCCGGGCAGATTTACATACCGTGTGCTTACTGTTCCCGGATTGAATAGTTCATCGAATACAGTTGTACTGTTCCCCGTTATAATTACCCGTCCAAAATCATGCATCGGGTCATAAAATCCTGTAGGATCAGCATTTAAAACCGTAATCTTCAGTTCCGCCGTTTGATTATCACCTGCATTTATCACACTTGTTTTTGTATTGGGAGTTGTACTATTTAAACCGGTAGCACTGCAGTTAAGTACGTGTTGTAATTTTTTTGTTTCATTAGGACTAATATATTCATTGGATTCATAGATCAGGCTGTCTATACCCCCTGTCGGATAAGATATTCTTGAAAGAAGACCCTTGGAGGCATATTTGCCATCAGGCTCCCTGTCAGCCGTACATGCCGGAAACCTGGCCAACAATTGAGCATTTGAAATGTCCGGTCTGGGCAGCAAAGAACTGTTCTGTTTCCCGTTAAAATAGCCCCAATGGTCCTGTGCATAAGACAAACGATTGGGCCTGCTTTGCGGATCCATGTAAGTAAACCTGTGCGAATTCGCAGTACTTCCCGCACCAGGAGCGTTTTCATTAAGCAGTATTAAATAGGGAGTTTTATCGATCCCAGTCTCTGTTTCGCCAGCATACATTCCGCCTACTGCTGAAGCCACAGTGGTATATGCCAATGTAAATGACCTCTCTGAAGTATTGGTAAACAGGTTCCGCTGAGTGATTGTACTAATAAGTTTATCGCTGCAATCCGTTCTGTCCGAATAGGTTAACACTGCCTGCTGATAAGTATTATTACAGGTAATGTTTTGCAACAAGACCCCTGATACCAAAGTTTTGTTAATACAGGTTGGCTGCTGCATAGCCTGCGACTGTGCCCCGGCACATCCTCCGGTATTTTCCGGACAGACAATGCCTTCAATCTGCGTTAATGGAAAAATATAAATAGATGACTGCGAGATACCACAATCATAGGAATAGGAAACCGGTGTATAATTAAAGACTATTTCTTCTCCTGAAATATGTCTTATCTTTTTCAGGTACCAGGCAGTAGTGGTGTAATCATCAAAGTTTTTACCACAATTGTTCACGCGCTTGTTCTTTTCCACGGCCCCGGCTCCACCAAAATAAAACTCCACCCCATTTGCATTTATAATTTTAAAATTCCAGTCCGTCCCTGCAAAATTGAACGCTATCTTCTGGTTACTGTATGTTTCCTGTACTATATTCATACCTGCATCAAAAACAAAACTGCCGCCACCACCCGGGAAACTGAAAGTAAACAGGTCAGGCTCTGCATCGAATCCTCCAAAAAACCACCCATCTGTAACATCCTTCATAAACTTGAATGTTTGCCAGTTATTACCATAGGAAGCCCATGGTATTTTCCGTGTATGCGTCTCATCTGCCCATCCACGGACTGTCCTGGTCACTACCCCACCCGCCTTTAACACCCATCCCATACCTGTTCGGGAGGCTATTTCATCCACTTTAATACCCGAAGAGGAATAATTCAGACTTAAGGGCACTGACAAGTATTTACCCTTTACTTCAAATAGAGGTATGGAAATATTCGGAGCACCCGTATTCTGACTGATCTCAATGCCTCCGTATTTCGCCATTGCAGCGGCATTCGGTGCTGGCGGCAATATATCTACCATCTTTTGAAAATTTTCCGGATTAGCTGTTCCACCACCCTGCGCATTCCCTACAGCCCAAATCCCAATAATTGAAGTGCTGAATAGTATAAATGCCAAAGGGGGGAATTTAATCATGCTAAAAGCTCTTTTAACCGTTTTACAATGGAAATAAAACATATACTCGCGTATTAAATTTTTGCTTCTAAAAATTATATCCCACCCTAAACACCAGCGCCTGCCCCCGCGGCACTTGCTCATAACTCAAAAAATCCCAGAGCAGCATGACTTTGGTCTTTTTGAAAGATTTACTTTTAATCGGCACTGAACGACTCAAGCCGATCAACCCACTTCTTTGCCACTCAGAATAATCTTTCAACTGGTCAATATTCCTGATCTCAGACCGGTAATTCATCTCAAATCCCCCGCTGATCCATAGCGAGCCCTTGAGCTTCCAATCCACAAAACTCCGGACCCCAACGCCCTGGTGACAGATCCTTATGCGCTGAATATTCTGCCCCCAGCCCATTTTATAACTGGCACCGATCCCGATCAAACTCTTATCGTTTAACTTATAGCCCAGACTTAAACCAAGGTCACTGGTGACCGGCAGGAACCCGTTGGAACGCTGGGATTGCAAATTGGTACCGAGTTCCAGTCGCTGGAAAAAGGATTTTGTCTTTTGATTATTCGGCCGAAAACCCTCCGGCATTTCTTCACCACTTTCTCCTCCTCCCATCTTCATTACTTTATCCTTAAGCTGGTTTAACTGCGACTGGGCCGCCTGTATATTTTGCTGGAACTGAGCCTGGGCATTCGGGCCTCCGGCTGCTATTTGCTGCTGGATCAGGCCGTTTACCTGGGCCCTTGTTTGCAATCCGGCAAGGTTAGGTATACTTGCTGGATCATTGGGGTCCCCCGGCATTCGAAACAGACTTGCCAACTGGCTGTTCTTTCTCATGAATTCCCGGAATCGCCCATTCCTTGCCAGCAGTTCCAGCGCCTTTTTACCGGCTTTTTTAGGGTCTTTTAAAGCAGCCTTATACTCACTTACCTGTGCGGAGTAGTAATAGACCTGTTTATTGATCTTTTTCAGTTCCTTCGCCAGGCCAAACCTGCTCAACTGTTCTTTCAGGTATTGCTTTCTTTCTTTCAGGAACTGTTTCACATCCTCCGCCTTTCTTAACTGGCCCTTCAGAGCTTCCATCTTTCCCATAGCCTCCTTCAGCTTTCCGCGGACGGCTTCCGCCTCTTTTAAAAACTGCGGATTGGCTTCCAGGAATTTTAAGGACGTGGCAAGACTGTCAACCTGGGGGATATACTGCTTTAACTCACCGCCTTTCAACTTTTCTTCCAGGTCCTGATACTTCAGGTCTGCGCCGGCAAATACCGCCCCGGCGGCCGTGGAATCCTTTTTGGACAGTTTTGCCCAGAGCTTTGTCTCCTGCCTTTTAAACTGCCGCAGGGCCTTACTGGCCTTTTTTTCCAGCTTTTCGCTTAAGCGGGAACTGGTTGAACAAACGACATCAAGGTATTTTTTTGAAATCTGCCCGTTTGTAGCGGCCGTATCCTGGGAGAATAAAGGGATGGAAAATAAAAAAAGGACGATGAAGGCAACAGCCGGCTTTCTGCCCATAAAAAAGGTTAAGGTCTAATGATCCTGGTTCCTGATCAAATTTGGATATTCCCCGTCAGAAAAAAAATACCACTTTTGGGTTATTGGGTCGTATTGATTTTTCCCGTATATTTCTTTTTCCCGTTTAAACCGTACAATTCGTCTTTTCTGCCGGGATATGCCCGCAAAATAGAGTGAAGAAAAAAAACGGAAGCGGGGAAAAAACATTTTTTTGGCGTTTTTTTCCCATGGCGGTTCGGGGAAAATTTTGTAGGCGGCAGTATCCCTCCTCCCCGCACACTGGAAAGGTGCTGATCAAAACGACTTCGTCCCGGAGCGCTCTGAGTCTGAACAAAATTTAGATACCCGGAGACTGATCGATTAAAGCTTCCGGGCCGGAACAGTCGGTGGAGATTCCTACGAGAAATAGAATAAATCATTGCAAAATGACCAACATGGTGAAGATGCCCTGATTTACCAGAAAACAACACAGTAATCCTCTAAAAAAACACCTTCTTCCGGTTTTTTTCCATTGGTATAAACAGGTGGCACAGTTATTTTTATTCCCGGCACCCATTTCAGGTAATCCGCTCCTGTAAACGACAGTAGCCTGAAATGAAAATGCAAGGGTATGGTAAGAATCCTGTTTGTCATTCTATGTGGTTGGCTGCTGACAAAAAATACAGCGGCGCAGTCCTATTATTTTTATGATGACCGGCATTATGAAAGCCGCCTGGTACTGGAACTCGGCGCCGGGGCCGGTATCATGAACGCATTTACCGACCTGGGCGGCAGGAAGGGAGCCGGGAAGAAATTTATCAAAGACCTGAACTGGAAGAATGCCCGGCCCTGTTTTAATTTTTATGCAACAGCCCTATATAAAAATATCGTTGGGCTGCGCCTGCAGGTCAGCCTCGGGCAGGTCAGCGCCGCGGACAGTGTCCTCAAACCCGTTAAGGAAAGCACGTCCGGCCGCTATGAACGGAACCTGAGCTTTCGGAGCGCCATAAAGGAAATCATGTTCGCTGCTGAAATCTACCCGCTCGGCTTCAGGAACTACGCACTAAGCGATAAAGACGCGTCGCAGTTCTCGCCTTATTTAGTAGCGGGTATCGGTTATTTTTCTTTTGACCCGCAGGCCAACTGGAAGGGCCGCTGGTATTCCCTGCAGCCCCTGCATACCGAGGGACAGGGTTTTGCTAATTATCCGGACCGGAAACCGTATGCATTGCAACAATGGAATATCACTGCCGGGACCGGGTTCAGGTACGAACTCAGCGCCCTGTTCAACCTGCGGCTGGAAATCATTCACCGTTTCCTTGCTACCGATTACCTCGATGATGTGAGTCTTGACCAGTACATTGATCCTGCACTTTTTTTGCAAAACCTCCCTCCCGGGGAAGCCGCGCTGGCCCTTCAGCTGTCTGACCGCAGGGCCGAACTGGATCCGCGCAATAATGCCGGCCTCCCGCAGCAACGGGGTAACCCCTATAATAAGGACGCCTACTTTACCCTGCAATTTCATCTCGGCCTCCTGCTGGGCAGGACCCGGCGCTGAACAGCCTTTCAAGCCCCTTGCACTTCCATTCCCTAAACAGTATCTTTGGAGACCTTGTTATCCCCGTCCCCGGGACATTTCCCTTTCCCGTTCACCTCCATAATTGCAAGCAATGCCCGAACAGCACTATACGATACCTGCATTCAACAGCCTGCTTTCGTTCAGGCTGCTGGTGAATGCTCTTAAAAAAAACATAGAGGAGGGTGATACCGGCATGCAGAAATTATACGGGCATGTGGTGCGTGAAATGGAATCACATCCCGGGCTGATGGATACGATCCGTGATCTGTCACAGCTGGATCCCTATCAAGAACTGATCGGGGAACTCCTGTCCGCAGTATTTCCCCCGACCACGGCCAATTATATGTACGGCATTTCCTACCCGTTCCGGAACCTCGCTGTATACGCGTCCCCCCTGTTCAAAAAAATCCTGATCAAAAAGGGTACAAATGAGATCCTGGTTACGGATGACAATACCCATACACTGGATAACCAACGGCTCCGGTTTGCCTATGGACTGATCCTGAATAAATATTTCGGATTCAACAGTCCTGAAAATTCCCGTGTGATCTATCCCGTTACCGATGAGCATACCGGGCTGGTGCGCTATATGGAAATGAGACTGGACGGGCGTTTTATTGATGTATCTCCCGCCGGTAAAATGCCATCAATGCCCGAAAGCCTGCTTGACCCTGCCACCAACCGGTTGTTTAACCTGGACGAACTGATGCAACGTTTGCCATTAGACCAGTTTGTATTTGAAGGACTAACCGTACTCCGGATCAACGATGTGACCGAACAAGCCGTGATCGCCGAAATGAAAAACTGTTTGCTGGATTTTAACGGGATGCCGGGCGCCGAATCCTATACCGGGCTGGAAAAACAGGTACAGGACCTCATCGGCCTGAAAGATATTACGATCGGGGTAACCCCGTTCTTCCGCATACAGGGACACTATATTTATTCCGAACTGCATAACCGGCACAGCCTGCTGTTCAAATCCTGTGATTCAGCAGCGGAGAAAGAAGAGATCAGTGATTATTGCAAAATATTGTTCCGTGACAATGACCAGCCGGTATTGTACCCGGTGCTTGATCATAAAACCACCGGGCATATCCAATGCCTGCTGAATTATTACCGGGCCGGCAGCCGCAGTATCATCCTCTGCCCGCTTAAACAAGGCGATGAATTGCTGGGTCTGCTGGAGATCAGTTCGCGGGAACCCGGTTACCTGCTTCCTTATCATATCCGGAAAATTGAGGCAGCTGTTCCCCTGTTTACGCTCAGTCTTGAAAAAAGCATGGAGCAACTGAACAGCCAGGTGGAAATACTGATCAAAAAGAAATTCACCGCGGTGCAACCGGCCGTAGAATGGAAATTCACCGAAGCCTCGCTGAATTACCTGGTCAGTCAGTACCAGCAGAAAGATTCCCGGATGGAACGGATCGTATTTGATCATGTTTACCCGCTTTATGGCGCCATCGACGTGCGCAATTCCTCCCTGTCCAGGTCCCGGGCCGTACAGGCTGATCTTTTGGAGCAATTGCAACTGGCAGCGCTTGTGATCAGCAAAATGCAGGAAGCCCTGTCGTTTCCGCAGTTACAGGAAATGGAACAAAAGACCGAACGGTATATCCGGGCTGCTTCGGAAACCCTTCAGTCCAATGAGGAAATGGCGGTCTATGATTTTTTACAGGGGCAGGTACTTGCAGTATTTAATCACTTGCGGGAAACGGAGCCCCATGTGAAAGAGGAGGTTGAAACGTATTTTGCTTCCCTGGATCCGCAACGGAACATTGTTTACAACCACCGGAAGCAATACGAACAAAGCCTTTCCCGTATCAATGAAACCCTGGCACAATTTATCGACCGGGAACAGCAGGCGGCCCAGAAAGTGTACCCGCATTACTTTGAACGATTTATTACCGACGGGCTCGAATTCAATATGTTTGTCGGGCAATCCATCAGCCCGCGCAAAAAATTTGACGGGATCTACCTGCAAAACCTGAGAATGTGGCAACTGACTGTATTGGTGAAAGCCGCCCGGGTAACCCGGCAACTGGAAAAGGAGCTGCCCCTGCCCCTGCAAACCACCCAACTGATACTTGCAAGCAACCAGCCGATCTGTATTTGTTTCCGTACGGAAGAAAGAAAATTTGATGTGGATGGCGTGGGCAATACCCGGTACGAGATCATCAAAAAAAGAATTGATAAAGTACATATCAAAGAAACGCAGGAACGGCTGACAATGCCCGGGAGGATCGCCATTGTCTATACCCAGGCGAAAGAAGCCACTGAATACCGGGAGTATATCGAATTCCTGCAGCAAAAACAGCTGCTGAAACCCGGCATTGAAACCCTGGACCTGGAAGAATTACAGGGTGTGTCAGGATTAAGGGCTTTAAGGGCCGAGATCAGTTTTGAAGAAACAATAGCAGGCGATAAATCCGTTTTGATCACAGCCTCCGCTTCTGCCTGAAAAATCAGGGTTTATAGGTAAAGCGCAGGATCGTGGCCTTCCCGCTCTTTCCTTCGTTGGAGATATACATATCGCCGTTTGACTTAAAGGTCAGCCCTTCCGGCTGCGGAAACAGTTTTTTTCCCAGTTCATACACCCCTTCCACTTTCCCATCCAGGCCGGCAATGACGAGCTGGTGGCTTGCTGAGGAAAGAATAAACAGTTTATGCAGTACCGGGTGAATGGCGGCTGCTGAAGGTTCCAGCCTTGAAGCAGTAACCGGGGATGCTTTTTTCACATCCGCCGTGCGGATTAAGAAGACAGGGTTCGGATCAAAGCCCGTGGAATCAATATAAAAAGCAAAAGCGCTGACGGTCATTTTCTGATCCCTCTCGCAGTTTTTGCAAAGCAGAATGAGTGCTTTTCGTTGCGGGTCATAGTACATGGATTCAAAATCATTCTTCCCGGCAATACCGGGTTCACCCAATTCCTCCCCGGAAACGCTGCCTGTGCTGTCTCTCAGCACCCGGGTGATCAGCCCGTCGCTCCGTAATACATACGGTATACTGTTGACAACTGCTATGTCTTCATAATCCCCTTTCCCGGCAAATTTATACCCGGCCTTGATCGCTTTGGTTTCTTTATCCAGGTAAAAAAGTTTACCCGATTCATCCTGGTGAGCGATAAACTCATCCCGTTTATTATCCCATGCCAGGCCGGAAATTTCCCGGAGTTGGGGATCAAGTTTATGGGTAAACACTTCGGAAAAATTATAATGGGGAGGCGACTGTATCTTCCGCAGTTTTCCGGCACCGCAACTGTTGAACAGCAATCCCGTAACCAGCAGCAAAAGCGAACAAACCCTGAAATTTAAACAATGCATTCTTCCAATTTTCATTAAATTTATCAAAAGTTACCAGTAAAAATGATGGAAAATCCGTCAGCACTGCTTCAGGAGGCACAGGATTATGCCTGCCAGCTCATTTCCACAAAAATCAGCGAAGACGTAACCTTTCATACGCTGCAGCATACCCGGGAAGTAGTGGCCGCCTGTGAGAGGATCGCCGAAACGGAGGAACTGAGTGAAGATGACCGGCTGGCCCTTTTAGTGGCTGCCTGGTTTCACGATACCGGTTACAGTGCGGGTCATTCCACGAACCATGAAGGAGCCAGTGTTCAGCATCTTCTTGATTTTTTCAGTTCGCACCCTGTTCCCGATGAATTCAGCAACAAGGTAAAAGGCTGCATCCTGGCCACGCGGATGCCGCAAAACCCGCAGACCAGGGCCGAAGAGATCCTCTGCGATGCCGACCTGTTTCACCTGGGGTCTCCCTACTTTAAAGAAAAAAGCCGTTTGCTCCGGGAAGAGCTCCGCAGGTTCAACGGGGAAGCATTGTCAAAAAAAGAATGGAGGCAAAACAATATTGCTTTCCTGGAAGCCCATAATTATTTTACCAGCTATGGCCGGAAGATCCTGCAACCGGCAAAGGAACAGCACCTCGCCCTCTTACTGGAAAAGAACCCGGCAGGTAAAGCAAGAATGGAAAAAGGAGAAAAAAATGATCCCGACAATGATGAGTACGATACCGACCTCTCTGATGAAGAAATGAAGCTGAAACGGATGAAAGAGAACCAGACGGAAAGAGGCATCAGCACCGTATTCCGCATCATGGCCCAAAACCAGTCGAACCTGAGCCAGATGGCGGATTCAAAGGCCAATATCCTGATCTCTGTCAATTCCATTGTGCTCTCCATTGTGATCTCCACGCTCTCCACCAAACTGGAAAATAACAGCTTCCTGCTGATCCCGGTGATCCTGCTGGTTACTGTTTGTGTGACGGCGATAGTTTTTTCTATCCTGGCCACAAGACCGAATGTCACGCAGGGTACATTCACCGAAGCAGATATCCGCGACAAAAAAACCAATCTTTTATTCTTCGGAAATTTTTTTCGCATGAGCCTGCCCGATTATGACTGGGCGATGCAGGAATTGCTGGCCGACAAGAATTACCTCTACAGCAGCCTGGTAAAGGATAATTATTTCCTGGGGGTGGTATTGGCCAAAAAATACCGCTGGCTGCGGATCGCTTACAATGTTTTTATGTATGGACTGATCCTGGCCATGATCGCTTTTGCCATTGCCGTGGCTATGCCGCAAACTGCGGAAGTGTACACACCGGGATAGGCAGGAGGCGGGAAGCAGGCAACTGCCCTGTTAAAAAAAGAAACCCACTCAATGAGCAGGTTTCGTATTTCCAACTTCGAACTTTTAATTCGCTCTTCCCAGCATTTCTTCCAGTTTCATCACCAGTTCTGTCTTGGTAATCGGGACGCCCATGATCTTATTATACCCTTTGGCATCGACCAGGTATTCATCCCGGATAATCTTTATCAGCTGCCCGTTATTGATTTCAGGGATCAGCACTTTCTCAAAATTCTTCAGGATCTTACCGAGGTTTTTGGGGAAGGGGCGGATATACCGCAGGTGGGCATGACTTACGGCATGGCCCTGTGACTGCAATTCAGCTACGGCAGATTTGATCGCGCCATAGGTAGACCCCCATCCCAGTACCAGGATTTTTCCTTTATCGGGACCGCTATCCAATTTTTGTTCAGGGATATATTCGGCGATCTTGTCCACTTTTTCCTGGCGGATCTTTACCATCAGCTGGTGGTTCTCGGCCTCATAATTCACATTACCGGTAATATGCTGCTTTTCCAGCCCGCCAATCCGGTGCTCCAGCCCGGCCGAACCGGGAACAGCCCAGGGCCTTGCCAGTTTTTCATCCCGCAGGTAAGGCAGGTATTTTTCTTCCCCTTCGGCTAATTCTTTTTTGAAAATAACCGGGATCGGGGCCAGTTGGTCGCTGGCAGGAAATTTCCAGGGCTCTGCACCATTGGCAATATAACCGTCACTTAAGAAGACAACCGGGGTCATATGCTGCACGGCAATCCGGACCGCTTCATAAATAGAATCAAAACAATCTGCCGGGGTAGAAGCCGATATAACCGGCATCGGGCATTCCCCGTTTCTGCCGTAGTAGGCCTGCATCAGGTCACTCTGTTCAGTCTTGGTAGGCAAACCGGTGGAGGGGCCGCCTCTTTGTACATTTATAATTACCAGGGGAATTTCCAGCATCATGGCCAGTCCCATGGCCTCTCCTTTGAGGGCGATACCCGGACCGCTGGAAGTTGTAACCCCGAGTGCTCCTCCATAGCTGGCGCCAATTGCGGAGGTTATGCCGGCGATCTCGTCTTCCGCCTGGTAGGTGCGTACACCAAATTGTTTATACTTGCTCAGGTCGTGCAGGATATCCGATGCAGGGGTGATCGGGTAAGTGCCCAGGAATAAGGGCAGGCCGCTTTTTTCAGAAGCGGCGATCAGTCCCAGTGCCACAGCCTGGTTACCCATGATGGAGCGATAACTGCCTGCTTCCATCTTTGCTTTCTCCACAGAATAGGTCGTGGTAAAGGTTTCGGTGGTATCTCCATAGTTGTACCCGGCCTGCAGCACTTTTATATTGCTTTCCAGTATCTCGGGTTTTTTACCGAATTTATCTTTCAGGAAACCGATCGTATTGTCCATATCCCGGTTGTACATCCAGTACAGGAAGCCCAGTACAAACATGTTCTTGGCCCTGTCCTTTTCCTTCATCCCTAATGTAATATCCTTCAGGGATTCCCGGGTCATCTTAGTCACGTCCATTTTGATCAGCTCGTAGTTGCTCAGGCTGCCATCTTCGAGCGGATTCACTCCCTCCGGGTAATTGGCGAGGCGTAAGTTCTTGGCATCAAATCCATCTGTATTCGCGATGATCTTGCCCCCTTTTTTCAGGGCTTTCAGGTTTACTTTCAGCGCAGCGGCGTTCATCGCCACCAGCACATCACAGGTATCCCCGGGGGTAAACACCTTATCAGAGGAAAAGCGAAGCTGGAAACCACTCACCCCGGCCACGGTGCCCTGCGGGGCCCTGATTTCGGCCGGGTAATCCGGGAAAGTAGCCAGGTCAATCCCCAATAATGCGGTATTGGTGGTAAACTGGCTGCCGGTCAGCTGCATACCATCCCCGCTGTCCCCGGCAAATTTGATGACGACATCCTGTAAAACTTCCTGTTTTCTTGCCATTTTCGTATTAATTATCCTGCGAATTTAGCACAAGTTGGGCTTGGTTGATACATTGATTTTGATCAGTAAAAAAAGGCCGGGTTATGAGAAATATCAGCTACAATTTTTATATTGTCAGCACAATTATTTTATATGCGTAGCCTGTTCCTCCTTATCCTGGCTTTTTTCACCCTTTCCCCGGGAATCCTGTCCGCCCAGAACGACGATGACATTTTTGAGGCCAACCGACTTAAAAAAGTATTCCCGGATGACCGGGTGGCCGCCACCCTGGTAGAAGAGGAATTTACATTCGACAGGGGAAAATCCGGGGACAAACTGCCCGTGGTAACCGCTACCCGGAATGTCGGGATCAATTTCCTGGCATTGCGTGAAAGGGCCGGGATCCAGTATTTTGATTTTTATAATTCTTTCTCCCGGATCACTTCTTTCAAACAGCTGGAGAAGCGGAAAGGCATGTTCGGGATCAAAAAGAACTATAATGTCGGGTTTGCCATTGACCGTTCTGCCAGCTCAAGCGAGAACTTTTCCGATGACAGCCGGGTGAAATATTTCAATATCGGATTCTCGGGCTACGGGGATATTGCCCGCGTGGAAACAGCAAAAACCTTTTTCGACAGCAAATACCTCACTTCCGAATACTTTCACAGCTGGTTCCCTTCCAAAGAAAAAATCATCCGGATCCGTATTCCGGAATGGCTGGACCTGGATATCCGGGAATTCAATTTCGACGGGTATAAGATCACCAAACAAAAGACCCAGGAGAAAGGCGAAACCATTCTTACCTACAAACTGCAGAATATCGTGGCCATGAAGAGTGAACGCAGGTCCATCGGGGCCGCTTACCAGTACCCGCATCTCATGTTTGTTGTCAAATCCTTCAACTATGACGGCCGAAAGGAAAAAGGATTCGGCGATGTGGGCGACCTGTACAACTGGTACAAATACCTGTATACGAAATGTGAAAACAACCCGGATGACCTGAAGGCCAAAGTGACCGAACTGACCAATGGGAAGGCCACCGATATTGATAAAGTAAAATCCATTTTTTACTGGGTGCAGGACAATATCCGTTACATCGCGTTTGAAGACGGACTGGCCGGTTTTATACCCGCCACCGCGCAGGATGTGTTCAAATCCAAATACGGGGATTGTAAGGGCATGGCCAACCTGATGACTGAAATGCTGAAACTTGCCGGCTTGCAGGCCTATATGACATGGATTGGCACCCGGCATCTCCCGTATGATTATTCCCTGCCTTCCCTGGCGGTGGACAATCACTGTATCAGCACCGTGGTGATTGGCGGAAAGGACTATTTCCTGGATGGAACGGAAAAGTACATTCCTTTTGGCGAATACGCCTGGCGGATCCAGGGCAAGGAAGTGCTGATCGGGAAAGGCGATAAATACGAAGTGAAAAAAGTGCCCCTGCAGGAGAAGGAAAAAAACAAGATCCTGACCCAGGCCCGTTTCCAGCTAAAGGACAATGTGCTCAAGGGGCATGTGAAAGCCACGCTGACCGGGGAGCAACGGACCGGCTTTCACCAGTATTACCATGACCTGCCCAATGACGATAAAAAGAAAATGATCCAGCGGTACCTCGAATTCGGCAACCGGAACCTGGTGGTCTCCAACGTAAAAACCTCAGATCTCAGCAACCGGGAAATTCCCATTGTCATTGAAGGGGATATTGACCTGACGAATTATGTGATCACTGAAGAAAAGGAATTGTACCTGGGAATTGACTTCTACCCCGAAAACCTGCGGGGATTACAACCGGACAAAGACCGGCAGCAGGATTATGCATTGCCCTCCAGTTATGTGGCGGTGGACGAGACCGAACTCCTCCTCCCGGCCGGATATAAAGTGGTGTCGCTGCCGGCCATGATCAATGAAAAAGCAACCGATTATGAAGTCACCGGTTCCTATACGGTGAAGGATAACAAAGTCACTTTCAATAAAACACTGGCCTTTAATACAGGCCGGATCCGGAAAGCGGATTTTGAAAACTGGAAAACCTTTTCGAAGAAACTGAAAGACTTCAACAGCAACCTGATTCTGATTAAGAAGCCCTGAGAAAAGGAAAACCGCAGAGGCGTTGAAGAACACAGAGCGGAATATTCAAGCAATATAAAAACAAGTTCTTAATATAACCGTAAGAGAAACAAAGGGAGAATATCTTCTCCGTGTTCTTAGCATAGCTGCGGTAAAAAATATACCAGGCATTGTAATTACAATACCTGTAAAGAAGTAACGTATGAAAAAACTATTCTTTTGTGTAAGCCTTATCGTGTCATTTACAGTATTCGCCCAGGACGATGATACGTTCAGCCCCTCCCGGCTGGAATCCATTGCCCGGAACATGAAAACAGTTTGGGAGGACAGCGACCCGGATTTTACCGTCAGCGCCATCCCCGAAAAATGGAAAGAGGAAAGCGGCGTGATCATCGCCCAGAAAACCCGTTTTTCTTTTGACAAGGATGCCAATAAACTGGCGGTTTACGAAATCACCCGCCGCCGGATCAGGCTGAATGACCGGGACGCCGTAAATAACTATACCACCGTCTATTTCCGGATCGGCTCACCGAATGACGGAGCCGGCATCAAAGTCATTAAAGCCAATGGGACTGTACAGGATGTTTCACTGCGCAATGCCGTCTACGTGGAAGACAATGACGATGTGCCGTCCACCTTCACCCCGTATATCGGGAAGGCCAGCACCTATGTTGATAAAAGCAAAAGCCGGGTGATCTTTTTTAAAATAGCGGTCCCCGACCTGGACCCCGGCGATATCATTGATTATGGCACCATTTTCTACGATGACAACACCGTTAAGAAGATGAGCTATATCGAATTTGACCCGATTTACTTTGTATGCACCCGCGAGTATCCCGTGCTGAGCCAGAAATTTGAGATTGACACCGACAACAATTCTTTCGTGAATTCCAAATCCACCATGGGTGCCCCGGCCTTCAAAGAAACCGGCAACAGCAATGCTGAATACAGCTGGGAAGACCGCAACCGCGAAAAGATCAGCGACACCCGCTGGATCAACCGGCTTATTGAATTCCCGATGCTGAAATTCCAGATCGTTTTTTCCCGCAGTGAAAACCGGTCAGATCTTTTTATCGGCGACCGGGGTGAATTAAAACAGAATATCAGCCCGGAAGAACTGGCCCGGAAAATGAATAACCTGTATAACCGGCTCGATGGTTCCATGTATTATACAATGGCCAAAGCCTACCTGAAACAAATCGGCTATGCGGATATGCGGGAGGAAGATTTTATTCAAAAGACCTATTATATTCTCCGGCACATGTCGCATTACCGGACCAACGGATTTTCCAGTGAGTTGTTCGCTTCCTGCCTGACCCAGTGCCTCGACCTGCGGAATATCCCGTACGACCTGGTCGTGACCGCCCCTGCCACCCTTACCAGGCCGGGTGATATTATTTTCCGTACGGAACCCGAATGGATGGTACGGGTAAAGGATAAATTTATTTTTAACGCAACCATCTTTTCCAACCCTTACGATTTCAAAGAAGAATTCCTGAATACACCGGCATATATCATCAGCCTTGGCAAGAACCCGGCAGCCACACCCATTACCCTGCCGGCCGGCAAAGCGGATGACAATATCACAACCAATACCGTTACCGCTTCCATTGATACGGCTACCCGGAACATGTTCGTGCAGCAGCAACGGGCGGTTACGGGGCTGAGCAAACAGAACTACAATATCCAGGCCCTCGTTTATACCCCCGCACTGGATGATGACTATCGCAGTTATGGCGGGGAAGACGATATCCGGGGCAGTATAAGAGGGGCTGTGCTGGAGAGCTTCGAGGAAAAACTCCGGGAAAGGAAAAAGGAAGACAAGACCCGCAAACTGGAGTACATGAAAAAGGAAATGGAAGATGATTTTGACAATATCACAGCCTATACCGAGTTCACCCTGAATGCCGACGGGCGTACCTGGCGCAAGCAGGAACTGAATTTCACCAATAAATTCGAACTGGGGGATATGGTAAAGATCGCCGGCGACAACCTCCTGGTATCCGTACCCGGGCTGATCGGCGATCAACTCTGGATCTCCCAGGATGAAAGACAACGGGAAGTGGATGCCTATATGGGATTCCCCCGCACCCTGCGCAATATTATCAAGTTCACCATTCCGGCCGGATACAAAGTAGTGGGTGCCGAGAACCTGAATATGAACATCGACAACCCGGCCGGCAATTTTGCCGTGCAGGCAAGTGTGGAAGGCAATACGCTGAATATACTGGTCAGGAAGCATTACAAACAAGCCACCGTTAAAAAAGAAGACTGGCCCAAACTTTTGGAAATGCTGGACGCCGCCTTTAATTTTTCCCAGAAAAAAGTACTGCTGAAGAAACTATAACCGATTCGCCGGGAAAAGGGAAAGACGGGAAGTATATTCTTTCAGTTTGCACATACTCCATAACGGGTAAACCCTGTTTTGCGACCCCATAGTTATCGGGATTCTGGCCTTACTGACTTCCCGACTTCCGGACTTTCCGGACTTTCCGACTTCCCAACTTACGGACTTCCCAACTTACGGTCTTCCCGACTTCCGGACTTTCCGACTTTAAACATTCTTTAACCAGTCACACCTTGTACGCTTCGCAACCACATTCTACTTTCATACCGGAAATTAAAATACCACAACCTTTTTATGAACCCCAGCCCTGCTGCTGATGGCGACCCTGCCAAACCCTTATCCCTTTCTTCCTATTCCTTTTTAATGGCTGTTTTCCTGCTCACCCTGGCTTCCTGTACGGAAAGGACCGGCCGGAAAGAACCTGTCCCGGCGCCGGATAGCGCCTACATTAAAAGGCAGGAGAAAAAAGCGAAAGATTCTGTCGTGGCTTTAACCCGCAAAAAGAAAAAGATCTACCTCACGTTTGACGACGGACCCAACAAGGGTACCCGGAATGTACTGGGCGTAATCGAAGAAGAAAAAGTTCCTGCCAGTTTTTTTATCGTCGGCATTCATACAACCGATACCCGTCAGCAGGAGGAAACCTGGAAAATGCTGCAGGCAGACAGCGTGATCGAACTGTGCAATCACAGTTACAGCCATGCCCATAATCATTATACCTCGTACTACGAAAAGCCCGGCACCATCGTGAATGACTTTAATTACTCAAACGGGAAACTGGGATTCCGGAACAAAATTGCCCGCACACCGGGAAGGAATGCCTGGCGGATCGGCACGATCGACCATACGGATATATATGATAGCAAGGCTGCGATTGATTCCCTGCATGCAGCCGGTT
>JBBIGW010000039.1:0-25348 GCA_037447355.1 Bacteroidia bacterium
TTGGGTTCGGTTTTGGTAACAGAGGTATTCGTGATCTTCGTTGCATTGGGTTTTGTGATCGCTATTGGCTTCGTGATCGCCGGGCTGTTGCTGTTATCATCTGTTTCTTTCACATCCTGCGAAGGTTCATTGGTACCGGGTGGCATGGGGGCCGCCTGGGCAATACCCGGAGCCCCGGTTGCCTGTACAGGATTGCCACCGCCACCCCCCCCTTCCTGGAAGGGAACAGGAGGATCAGGAGGTAAATTCAGTTCCACCTCGATACCTGTAAACTCCACTGTTTTTTCAAATACCGGGAGTTTCCACTTCAGCAGAAACATCAGCAGGATAAAGAGAACCGTAAAAACACCCGTGATCAGGGCCGCTCTGGACCGGTATTGTGCTTCAAGGGAGGCCGACATAGTGTACACGTTATTCATACAAATTTAGAGATTGGTGTTCAATGAAAGACCTTGTTGTTTATACACAGGTGTTATTAACGATGCAAACCCTGTGCAACTTGCACAGGTGCTCCTGTTTTAATTGTTAAGATTATCCAAAAGCAGTTATTTCCGCAGGTTGGCGATCAGTAACCCTGTAATCACCAGTCCGAAACTGAACAGGTGTACCCAGCTGATCTTTTCCCCCAGGATCAGGACGGCTTCGAGGGTGCTGAATACGGGGATCAGGTTGCCGAATAAGGCGGCTCTTCCCGCACCCAGCCGACGGATGGCAATATTCCAGATCCAGAAACAGATAACCGAAGCGCCGAGTCCCAGGTAGAGGATGATCAGCAGGGTGGAAGGATGCCAGTTTACCGCAGCAGCAGTACTCCTTTCTTTTAAATAAAAAGGAAAAAGCAGGAGGGTTCCCAGGAAGAATACCACAAACAGAAAGTTAACAGGAGAGACTTCAGTGGGTTTCTTTTTTACCATCGTATTGTAAATGGCAAAGGAAAGCCCGGCTCCCAGCACCCAGAGATCTCCTTTGGTGAAATGCAGGTGCAGGAGATTGTGCCAGTTGCCTTTGGAGAGCAGGAATAAAATACCCGAAATACAGAGGATCATACCAATGACACGGGCGGTATGGATATGTTCTTTGAGAAAAATACGGGCAAAGATTACCGACAGCACAGGAGAGGAAGTGGTCCCGATCAGCGCCAGGTTAATGGCCGTGGTGTACCGGGCACCGATATACACAAATGTGTTAAAGATGGAGATACCGGTTGCTGCGGCCAGTCCGAAATACAACAGGGATTTCTTCACAGCCGGCCATTCCTTTCTGAATGAGGAAATGGCGAAAGGAAAAATGATCACCGTAGCTGTAAGCCACCGGTAGAAAGCGAGACTTACCGGGGGGATCGCTGAATAAATGCCCCTTGCTACAATAAAATTCCAGGACCAGATAAAAGTGGCCAGTATCGCAACAGCGATGCCGGTATAGATCGTTTTGGGATGGGTTGAATGCATGCCGGTCAGAAATGTGCAAAGTCAGATTCAAAACCACCCCTGATCCGTTCCATTGGCGGATTGAAATACCCGAATTTTAAATCCGGGAACTCTTCACGGATCAGGTGCTGCAATTGTTTTACACCCATACAGGCACCGGTATCTGTTACACCGATCTTGCCGAGATACCAGTCGGGATCAATATTGAAATTACGCCACTGGATCATTTTTAAACCGGTATCCAGGATCAGTTTCCGCAGGGCTTCATATTCCGCCTCGGAATCCGTCATGCCCGGGAAAACAAAATAATTGATGGAGGTCCAGCCGCCGTAAGAAGTGACTACTTTCAGGCTCTCAATGATATCTTCGAATTCATAATTGTTCGGCCGGTAATAAGGCAGGTAGATTTCGGGGCGGGCCGAATTCGTACTGACCCGGATAGAATCCAGGCCCGCTTCACACAATACTTTTACGGCCTCCGGGTTGGAACCGTTGGTATTGATATTGATGCTTCCTTTCTTTGTATGTTTCCGGATTTCAATGATCGCTTCGCGGATGGTCTCCCACATCAGCAGGGGTTCGCCCTCACAGCCCTGCCCGAAACTCACAATGGGATAGGGAGCGGTTTCCAGGTGCGGCACCGTAAACTCCACGATCTCTTCAGCCGTGGGTTTGAACGTGAGCCGGTCCTGTGTTGAAACAATCGGTTCTTCGTCTGGTTGCAGGGAAATACAACCCACGCAGTTGGCATTGCAGGCCGGTGAGGCCGGTACCGGGCATTCCCAGCGGCCGAGGGTAAAATTCCGGGCGGCCGGGCAACTATAGGTAAGTGCACAATTATTCACCAGGTGCGACACCAGCCGGTTATGCGGGTAATGTTTCAGCAATTCTTTCGCACCCTGCTCCACTTTCACCGCATCATAACCCGCACATTCCTGGCGGATGTCGGCTTCGATACGCACAGCCGGGACATAAAATTTCTCATTCAGCCAGCCGGCAGCAGTATAGCAAAACAGGGGAAGGGTGGGTGCATCGGGGGCTGTTTCATAGGCAGCCAGGTAATAACCAGTATGCGCAGGCGGAATAAAAGCCGCTACGGCCCAGCCTTTTTCACAAAGCCGCATTTCACCAGTTTTTACATCAATACCGATACCCCGGCGGCCCGGTAATTCATAAAGAGAACCGCCATCCGGCAATTCGATCCACTCATCTTCCGGTACAGGAACGGCATCCCAGCCGGTACGGCCGGTCACATAGAGTGAGGTATCTTCGAAAATAGTTCCTTTCCCGTCGGAATAAAGGATAAAGGGGGATTGGGGGAGTGACATGAGGCAAAGATAGGGAATGGTGGGTGGTGAATGGTGAATGGGCAATAGGGCCTCCTAAGAAACAGTTGGGAGATGAATTGGCTGTCGTATTCTTTGGGGGAGCTGAGTAGTAGGCAGTGGGTAGTCGGCAAAGCCCGACCCGCTGCGCCTGACTTAGCGAGGCGCAGCGGGCTGAAATTATTATAGAATGATTGGGCCGTAAGAAATAGACCCTGAAAAGGTGACATTATTGGCTGATCAGTATGAGGGTTGTTTTGGAAACCGGATTTGGACATTGAAAACAGAGATGCTTCGGGTCAGTGTGCTCAAATCACAGATCATCTGGTAGCACCAGCGGCATTGATTTGTTGGCGGCAAAATGCATTAAATGCGGCTTCGTCAGTATTATTGTTTTCATCAATGACCTGCTGGATGAGTTTGTTGTTTTTGAAATCAATAGTGAGCAGGCCGTCTTTAAGGATCACACTGTTTAACTCCTGCCATTCTATTTTCTTATTGGGCAGGGAGGGATAAATGATATATTCCTTAAAGACGCTGACCTGCAATTTTCTTTTGGCGCCGAGGTAAAGCATGCCCAGTACAAAAAATAACAAAGCCAGCCACCCGTATCCCAGTTTCCACCAGGCCATGGCAACCAGGTATTCCGCGAGCAGTTTGTACGGGCTGTCTTCGTTTTTCTTCTTTTTCTCCAGGAAATAATCAATAGAGAGGGCGGAAATCAGTAAGGCAGCAGTAATGAATGAACTGATCCGGATATTCTCCGAACCTGTTGAAACAGCCAGGTAAATAAAGACGGAGAGATTAATGAGGAGGATGAGAAAAGCAATCCGGTGGTATTGCTTTAGTTTTTCATTCTTTAGAAGAAAACGGAATCGGTACATTTCAGCTGTTACTTGTTACCAGTAAATTACACAACTTAAACAGTACCCGGGCACCCACATTGGCATTCCAGTCGGAATCACTGACACCCACTTCGCAGAGATCGAAACCAATGATCTTTTTGCCGCTGGCCAGCAGGGTCTTGAAAAGGAAGAAAACCTCTTCGAGTTCGAAGCCGCCGGGTACCGGGGTGCCGGTATGCGGGCATAGTTTCCGGTCCAGCCCGTCGATATCAAAACTGATATAAACCTGGTCCGGCAGTTTGCTCACGATCTCTTCGGCCAGGTGTTTCCAGGTATCCCCGCTAAACTGGCGTTCTTTGATTTCCCGGTCGAAGTAGGAAACGACCTTATAATTGCTGTTCTTGATATAATCCCATTCCACCTGACTGTAATCGCGGACGCCCACCTGCACCAGTTGTTTTAACTGGGATATCTCTTTTAGCGCATTGTACAGGATACTGGCATGGGAATGCCGGAATCCTTCGTAGGCTTCCCGCAGGTCGCAGTGCGCATCGATCTGGAGAATGCCGAAGTCTCCGTATTTTTCGCCAATGGCTTTCATATAACCCAGCGGCACGCTGTGATCACCACCCAGCACGGCCACCAGTTTATCCTGTTCCAGCAGGGCCCGGCTCTGTTCGTGGATCCATTCGGTAAGAAAAACCCCGCCTTCATTTACTTCTTTCAGGGTCTTGCACATGAACTGGTTGGCATTGACATCCTCTCCCTTGGAGATATAGTCAATATAGAGTTCCGCTTCCTTGCGCAGGTAATCACTTTTCATCAGGATCTTCCGGTCTGCCTGGCGCATAAAAAATCCCTGTTTCCAGGCGTCGGGCATTTCGGGATCAAACAGATCCACCTGGTAACTGGCTTTCAGGATGGCTTCGGGGGCCCGGGCGGTACCCGCTCCATAACTGACCGTTACTTCCCAGGGCACGGGGAGGATTACCAGCCTTGCATTGTCTTCTGTGGTAGGCAGCCCGAAAATATTATTATTGGGGTTGCTGACGCTGTTAGGGTCGTAGGTGGAAAGATCAACCATTTTATTTGGTATTGAAAAACGGTGCAAGTTACAGGGGTTTTAGGTAGGAGCAAAAAGAATTAGGTTTCCCCTTTTCCGGAGTAAAAAGCCAGAAGAATTTGCCTTTTAAAGATGTCTTATAGTCTTAACGGACTTCCGGGGCAAAACGGTTTCCCGCAAAGCCTGGTAAGACCTTCCTTTACGTTGTGGGAGCCCCGTTTTCCCGGAGCAATAAAAAGGAATTTACCCTGGTCGGAAAATCTTAGCGGCCATCGCGGGCAAAAAAGGTTCCCGCAAAGCTGGGAAAGACGGTTTTTTGCTTTACTGGGTTCTTCCCTTTTGTAGGATCAAAAAAAGGAGGTTTCCTTTTACAGAGCGTCTTATAAACTTTGCGGGCAAAAAAAATCCCGCAAAGCGGGATCGCTAATATTATCTTCTGCTCAGGTTTTTTAAGTGATGCACATGCGAAACCAGGGCCAGCCGCATTTTCGGATACTCGATATAGGTAATTCCGAAATCGGCGCAGGCTTTTTTAATGATCTTGCTGATGGCCGGATAGTGCACATGCGAGATCCTGGGAAAAAGGTGGTGTTCTACCTGGAAGTTCAGACCGCCTACAAGCCAGGAAATAACCTTGTTATGGGTGGCGAAATTGGCGGTGGTCTTCAACTGGTGAATGGCCCATTCGTCTTCCATCTTATTATGACTGTCGGCATGGGGGAACTGGGTATGTTCCACGGTATGCGCGAGCTGGAATACAATACTCAGCACAAAGCCGGCAAAGAGCCCGAATACCAGGAACCCTGTCATCCAGGACAGGAATCCCAGTTTCCAGATGGGAATGGCCACGAAGATGAAGGCATGCAGTAATTTGAACCCCCAGAAGGAAATATGATCCCCCGTATGCATGGGCTTCAGGGGAACCTCCCCGATCTTTTTCCGGAAATATTTTTTGTAATCGGTAACAAACACCCACCAGATATAGAGTAAAGAGTAGGCCGCCCAGAAATACCAGTGCTGAAAGCGGTGGATCTTATAATACTTCTGCGTATCACACAAACGCAATAATGGTTTTGCCTCGATATCATCATCCAGTCCTTCAATATTGGTGTATGTGTGGTGAATGATATTGTGCTTGGTCTTCCACATGAAATTATTGGCCCCGAGGAAATTCAGGGAAAGACCCGCCATATAATTTACCCATTTGTACCGGCTGAAACTGCCGTGCATGCCATCGTGCATGATATTAAAACCGATTGCTGCGGTCAGCCCGCCCAGCACCACACATTCAACCAGGGCCAGCCAGGTTGCAGGGGTGAAAAAAACAAGATGTGTATAAAGCGCTACGTAAGCGAATACCAGTAATATGGCTTTAAAATAAAGTTGGAAATTGCCGGTGTATGCTTTGCCGGCTTCTTTAAAGTAGTCGTTGATTCTTTTCTTCAGTTCTGTGTGAAAACTCTGGGCATGGCCCGAAAATTTTGGAAAATTCATTATACGCTTGATTTCAGCGGCAAAGGTAGTCTATACCGGCCAGATCCGGTGAAAAATAAACAACCGGTTGATAGCGATCATCTCCTGTTAAAGTAATGATAAAACGGGATTATGTTTCATTTTGTATGAGCGCATCCAGTGTCCGCAGGCCGAGTTTTTTTTCACTGAGAAACCCTTCTGCATAATCCACCCCGATCCGCTTGCCGAACATACGCGCCCTCGCGATCACGGCTTCGAGAAAACCGGGTTTGGAGATATAGGTTTGTGGGCCTTCCTCACTGCTTTTTCCAGTATAAAACTGGGTGGTATAGGCTTCGATCGCTTTCATCCGTTGTTCAAACACGTCGCTGATATCCACCAGGAAGTCGGGCTCATGGTACCAGTCCTGGATGTATTGCAGCACATAGGCCGGTCTCCATTTTGACTGCAGGCCCCCGTTCTCATCTTTGGTTTCAATCCGGGCAAGGCCGGACAGAAAACAACTTTCGGTGATCAGGTTACCGGCCCTGCCGTGGTCGGGGTGCCGGTCTCTCAGGATATTACCGATCACGATGGAAGGCTGGTATTTGCGGATAGCCGCGATCAGCTGCAGCTTATGCATCTCATCATTACTGAAAAACCCATCCCGCATTTTCAGGTTTTCCCTGGCATGCACGCCCATGATCATCGCCGCACCGGCCGCTTCGGTATAACGGGACTCAATGGTGCCCCGGGTACCCAGTTCACCCTGGGTGAGATCCACAACCGCCACTTTTTTCCCGTTATTTATTTCATTGATGAGGGTTCCGGAACAACCCAGTTCCACATCATCCGGATGTACACCGATCGCAAGGATATCCACTTTCATAGTTGTAGTTGCATTTTTAAACCCGGCAAAGGTATTTCTTTCGGGGGAGAGTGGGACAGGCGTCCTCAGGAGGACGGAACCAGGTTACCGGGCCCGGTAGACATTGTTGTACCAGGTGCCGTCAATTTCTTTCACGATATTTTCAATATCCCGGTCTGTCTTATTTCCGGCAATGTCCCAGTCCTGTTTCAGGTTGCCGCCCACAAAAAAAGCGATGGTCTGGTAGAAGCGGGCATTCAATCCGCCTTTGTATTCTTTAATAATTTCATAGCAGTTATTACCGGTCTGCCGGTTGATCAGTTTCATCAGGATCTTGCCCTGGTACACGGACAGGTTGGACAACGGTTCGCTGAATTCCTTTTTTAGCTCTTTCTCCCTCGATTTGATCACTGCTTTTCTTTCTTTCCTCGAGGTGATCCCGGTCAGTTTGGAATTGATATCATTGATCGTGGCTCCTGCAATACGGGCATAAGGATAGGTGACGTACACCGCATTTCTCAGCCGGGTCCATTCTTCAATATATTTTCTCAGTTTCTCCGGGGAGAGATTGGATACCCAGGCCATTTCCATTTCCTTGTAGTTAATGATCTCCGCGTGGTACCAGATAGCGGGCAGGATGATGGTATCGTTGGGTCCCCATTTTTTTCGTTGCTCTTTCATATACTGCAGGGCATAATCCGAGATCGGAAGAGCAGGTTCAGGAAGTACAACCTGCGCGGAAATTGCACCACTCCAGAATAAGAGAAGCAGGCCAAGGGGGACTTTATTTTTAACAAGGGCATACATCCGGGTGTAAAATTAAAAAACAGTACCGGTATTTCCGATACAGACAGTAAAACTACGCAGGATGCTGTTTCTGAAAAGCTAAATTCAGGCTGAGCGGGTAGTTTTACGGTTCAGCTGTATACGCCGGACCATGCTGATCAGGATGCCGATCGCGGTAATCCATACCCCGTACCACAACAGCCGGATAAAGGGGAAACGGTAAGCTTTAAGTGTCACATACTTCATAACAGCCCCGGATTCCTTTACGCCCAGCTCAAAACTCTTGTCATCGTTTACCTGCTGCAACTGAAGCACCAGGCTTTCGGAAGGAAGGGTATCGGGCAGGGAGAACCAGGTTCCCTTTGCATGGGCGAGTTTGGATGTCACGGTATAAACCGAACCGGTTTTGGAATGGACCTGCAGGGGCACTTCATAAAGACTTCCGTCCTTCCCAAATAACTCTTCCGGCACTGAGTCATTCTTCTTCAGTTCCTGTACCAGGATATACCCGCCAGAATAAAACAGGGAATCACCCGCTTTCCGGTTATAGGGTTTAAATGTGGAAGTATCTTTGGCTGTTTGCGGATTGGGGATGGACGTGATATAGGTAAATACATCATGGTCCCAGTAATGCTTGGCATCCGGGTTCGCCATCAGACCCATATTACCCTTGTAATTCACAAACGCATTGGGCGTTAATACAAAATCCTCCTTCCCGTCATTACTCTTCACACGGATCTTGTAAAACCAGAGTTGTTTTTTGGGATGCGCCGAATCGCCCAGGTAGGTAAGGGAATAGCGTCCCATGTTGGCGGTCATGTCCTTTACCAGGGTCAGGTTTTCACGGGGGTCTTCTCCCGCGGCCAATGGGGCGGGTATTCCGCCGATATTATTGGAAAGTATTTCTTTATTGGAGGAGGAGATCAGGATACCCAGCAGCACCATGCCAAACCCGACGTGCGCAATGGAGCCGCCGGAAAGTTTCAGGCTGCCCTTCACACCGAGCCAGATATAAGCTGCATTGGCCACTATTGTATAGATGCTGCAGAAAACCGCCAGCCAGATGGCACCGAGGAATACCGGTCCTTTTTTGGTATAGTGGATGGCACCAAAGGCGAGAAACAGGGCAAATAAGACCAGGGTGATCACGGCAGGAATCGTCATTTTCTTCCAGAAATATTCGCGGCTGCTGTCTTTGTATTTCAGGTACTGTGATACGGCGGTTAAAGCTGCAATGATGATCGCTACATAGATCTGTATGCTGTTATAGGCAAACTCACCATCTTCAGGCGGTGCGATACGGGTATGGAAGAGCTTGTTGAATACCGGGAGGGAGGTTTTGCCGGTAATCACAATAGCGGATAAGAAAAATACCAGGGAACCGATAAACATCCAGAATTCCCGGGAAGCCATGTTTTCTTCCTGTTGCACGGAGGGAATTTCTTTCAGCCGCAGCAGGAAAAATGCAAGGGCCGGGACGACAAACCCAAGCAGGAAGACCGTCAGTTGCCAGTTCATACCCAGGTCAGTGAATGCATGTACCGATGATTCACCCAGGATACCACTGCGGGTAAGGAAGGTAGAATACAGTACAAAAGCAAATGACAGGATAAAAAAGAGATAGGTGGATCGCAGGGAATGCCCGGTATGGCGGTAGATCAGCAAGGTATGAATACCGGATATCCCGATCATCCAGGGCACCAGGGACGCATTCTCCACCGGATCCCAGGCCCAGTAGCCGCCGAATGTCAGCGATTCATAGGCCCACATGCCACCCATCATAATGCCGACACCAAGTACCGCTGCTGAAAACAGGGCCCAGGGAAGCGCGGGGCGGGTCCATTCGCTGTATTGCTTTTTCCATAAGCCGGCCATGGCAAATGCAAAGGGGATCGTAGTGGAGGCAAATCCCATAAAAAGAAAAGGCGGATGAATCACCATCCAGTAATTCTGGAGCAGGGGGTTCAGGTCATTCCCGTCTTTGATCGACTGCATATAATCCGGGCGGATGGGCTGCGCTAAATCAAAATTGATATGCATGCCCGGGGCATTGTCAAATACCCCGCTGTCCCTTAACAGGATAAACGGGTTGGACCCCATTTTCCAGCCAAAAATATAGATACCGGCGATCATGGTGGCCAGGGCGAACTGGGTAAAACTCAGCACGGTCATCACCGGTGATTCCCATTGGCCACCCCGTTTGATCAGGATGCTGCCCAGTATGCTGTGACAAAGCGTCCAGAGCAGGAAGCTACCTTCCTGTCCTTCCCAGAAACAGGCCAGCAGGTACTTAAACTCAAGGGAACGGCTGCTGTGTTTCCAGGCATAATGGTATTCGAACAGGTGATTGTGAATAATGTAAAATAGGATGCTGAAAATGGCAAAGACCGAAAACACTTCCGTCAGGAAAGCGATCCGGGCGAGTTTTTTCCAGGCATCGCTGTCACCGGGCTCCTTCGATTGCACCGAAAAAAAATAGGCCACCGTGGCAAGCAGGGAGGCTGCGATGGAAAGGATGATAAAGAAATGCCCTATTTTTCCGGGAAGTAAATGTTCGCCAATATAATCCATGCTGAGATTTTGAGTTTTGCAGGAAATGCTATGAACCCGGATTCCCGGTTTATTTTACCGGAACATTTCCCGGGTGTGTGCCGCCTGTCCTTGCCTGCTCTTCTTTATACTTGGAAGGGCATTTGGTCTGGATATCCTTGCATTCAAAAATGCCATCCTGGTATTTTCCTTTCAAAACCAGCTTGTCACTGAGTTCCAGGTTATCGGGCTTGGCATTGTGGTAGATCACTTTCAATGATTTGCCGGTTGAATCTGTCGCAGTAAAACTTAAATAATTTGCGTCTTTCTTAGCGTCGTATTCAATGGGTTGTGTTTTATCCAGTTTGGCCATCAGGTGAACGAATTTACCGGGTTTGGCTATGGCCGTTTCTATGGAGTCGTAGGTGCTGGCTGTCTTTAAAAAAGTCAGTAAAACGCCGATAGAACCGGCGATCAGCACTAAGAGGATGATATGTATTTTTTTCATGGTTATTGTTTGCGGGGCAAAGTTAGGTCAAATTTGCTAACACGTTAAGTCTGTTTAAACTAGTGAGTTGACTACTGAACAAATACAGCGGTTTTTTTGAAAAATGGACATTGCCCCTATCTTTGCGTCCTAACAGTCGTTAGAATAAAATTATCCGCCATATGTTATTTCAATTGAACGAAGAGCAAATAATGATCCAAAAAGCTGCCCGTGACTTTGCCCGGCAAGAATGCAGGCCCGGGGTGATCGAAAGGGACGAGAAGCAGATTTTTCCAAAAGAGCAGGTCAGGAAGCTGGCCGAACTGGGTTTTCTGGGAATGATGGTAAAGCCTGAATACGGCGGCGCCGGCATGGATACGATCAGTTATGTCCTTGCCATGGAAGAGATCAGTAAGATCGATGCCAGCACCAGTGTGTGTATGAGTGTGAACAACAGCCTGGTTTGTTATGGGCTGCAGGAATTCGGAACCGGGGAACAGAAACAAAAATACCTGGCTCCGCTGGCACAGGGGATCAAGGATGGTGAATTATACATCGGCGCTTTTATGCTGAGTGAACCGGAAGCAGGGAGTGATGCCACTTCACAAAAAACAATAGCGGAAGACAGGGGTGATCACTATTTACTGAACGGAACCAAGAACTGGATCACCAACGGGGGCTCGGCTTCCGTTTACTTAGTCATTGCCCAAACCGATCCTTCCAAAGGTTCCCGGGGCATCAATTGCCTGATCGTGGAAAAGAACTGGCCCGGTGTGGTGGTGGCTGCCAAAGAAAACAAAATGGGTATCCGTGGCAGTGATACTCATACTGTGATGTTCAATGATGTGAAAGTGCCGAAGGAAAACCGGGTGGGTGATGATGGGTTTGGTTTCAAATTCGCCATGAAGACACTTGCCGGTGGCCGTATTGGTATCGCATCACAGGCCCTGGGTATTGCCAGTGGCGCCTATGAACTGGCCCGGGAATATGCCAAAACCAGGAAGGCCTTTGGTACGGAGATCATGAACCACCAGGCCATCGCCTTTAAACTGGCGGACATGGCTACCCGTATCGAAGCGGCCCGGTTATTATGCCTGAAAGCCGCCTGGGAAAAGGATAATGACCTGGATTATACAGTCAGTTCCTCCATGGCCAAAGTATATGCTTCTGAAACAGCCATGTGGACAACCACCGAAGCCGTACAGATACACGGCGGTTACGGGTTTGTAAAAGAATACCATGTGGAAAGACTGATGAGGGATGCCAAGATCACCCAGATCTACGAAGGCACCAGTGAAGTGCAGCGGATCGTGATCAGCCGGAGTCTGCTAAAATAAAAAACAGGAATTGCTCAGACCGTTTGCCTGGCGGCGGTTTTTTTATTCCAATACCTTTGCGGGAACAGCAGCAAGATGGCAGTAAATAAAGAAGCATATAAGAATATACGGGCGGAACTGGAGGCAAAAGGGGTGACCCTGGTGGCAGTTTCCAAAACCAAACCCGCTGCAGATATTATGGAACTCTATGAACTGGGGCAGCGTGATTTCGGGGAGAATTATGTGCAGGAACTGGTGGGAAAAGCGGAACAATTACCGAAAGATATCCGCTGGCATTTTATCGGGCACCTGCAAAGCAATAAGGTGAAATTTATCGCACCATTTGTGTACCTCGTGCACGGGGTGGACAGTTGGAAGCTGCTCCACGAGATCGACAAGCAGGGCCGGAAGAATGACCGGGTCATTGACTGCCTCTTACAGGTTTATATCGCAAAGGAAGAAACCAAGTTTGGGCTCGATGAAGAGGAACTGTTTCTCTTGCTGAAAAAAGTTCCCGAATACAACCGGCTGAACCAGCTGAACCATATCTGTATCCGGGGGCTGATGGGAATGGCTTCATTCAGTACGGATAGGCACCTCGTCCGGGAAGAATTCAGGAACCTGAAAAAAATGTTTGATAAACAGGCCGGCGCATCCTCACCGGTAGTGCAATTCAGCACTCTTTCCATGGGAATGAGCAGTGATTACCGGGTAGCTGTGGAAGAAGGCAGCACCCTTGTCCGGATCGGGAGCCTGCTCTTCGGGGAACGGGCAAAACCAGCCTGATGGGCCCGGTATGGGATTTCTTTATATTTTTTACGGACAAAAGCCAATCATGCGTCAACTGCTCTTCCTGGCTCATCTTTTTAACCCTTCCTGTTATTTCGCAGGAAGAATCAGGCAACACGCTCAGCCATATCCCGGTCTGTATCACTGGTACTGTAAGCATCAATAATTTTTTAAACAGGTGGAGCGGCTTGCCAGGCAGTACCAGGTGAGGGCAGACCCAAACCGGGTTAAAGGGTATTCCCTGCACATTGCCCATCGAAAACTGAGCATTGAAAATACTGTAGAGACCAGCGATGCTCTCTGCCAGCAATTTACCGGGCGGAGGCTTTGTGTTTTATGATTTCTCAGAATGTTGATCCCTGATCTTTAGTTGGATTACCGGGATTTTCGGTTTTGCTTCCTTTTACACATATTCATTGGTATCCACAATCTCCCCGTAATTCACAAACAATTCTTCCCCGGCTTTTATTTCCCGCAGGGTTTCGAAGTATTGGCCTTCATTTACAGAAATGACATTCGGGCTGGATGAATGATTCAGGTAATTGACCAGGTCCATGAGCTTAAACCCATAATCAGGCATATAATAATGCAATTCATCATAAAGGCAATAGGTTTCCACCAGGTTTCGGGAATGATCGGGTAATTGTTCGATCTCCGCAATGGGGACCTTGATCCACTCGCCCGCATTCTTTGAAAAAAGCGCGCGGCAGCCTTTGGGAATATCCCGCAGGGCAAACACACCAATCCCGTGAACAGTTGAGGGTTTGAGGGTAATAAACGTTTCTTCTGAAAGTTCTTTCAGCAGTTCTTCTCTTGTCATGGGCGGGGACTAACTACCTCTCTGGGAACCGGTATTCTGCTGTTTGCTCACAAAACCGGATTTGGGTTTCTGAATAAATTTTGATCCGGCAGCACTGGCGCCTTTTTTCTTATCGTCTTTCTTTTTGCCTTTTTTGTTTTGCTGGTTGAGCAATGACATAGGGAATATTATTTTTATAAAGATAATCACTATTGTGCGAAAAAAAATCAGGTGAAGGGGAGTCAAAAATGGGCGATTCTGCCGGTACGGCGCTGCCTTCCATCCCTGTTCCGGGTTGTACGCTTTTTTTACCGGGTATTTTCAGAAACCTTTCCACCTCTTCACGGGTCTGCCTTTATTCTCTTTCATTGCTGCTTCGGGGATAAAGCGCTTCATGCGCTTTATCCCCGAAGCAGGTCCGGCAACGGACAAGACCGGTTACGGAGAAAATCAGGGCCGGGCAGCGATTTATTACAGGAGCGGGCAGTGGAGCGGGAGAGTGGTGGACCCGGCTGATCATTATTAACAGGGTTGTTATATCTTACCCAAAAAAAATCATGCGAAAGATTACCGGCAGCCTTTTGTTTTGCCTGGTTACGGTTTTTGTAACCGCCCAGCAGGTCAACCAGGACTCTCTTTATATGCGGGAGCATTATGACAAAATGGAATACCGGATCCCCATGCGGGACGGGGCCCGCCTCTTCACCCTGGTCTATATGCCAAAGGATAAATCAAAAAACTGGCCCATCCTGATGAACCGGACCTGTTACAATGCCTCTAACTATGGCAATTATAAAACCTATGGCCATCCTTCCCGCTATCTCGTGCAGGACGGATATATCCTCGTTTTTCAGGATGTGCGGGGACGGTATATGAGTGACGGGCTGTTCAATAATATGACACCCAATATCCCCGGCAATGACCCCAAAAACAAAAAGGAAGTGGACGAAAGTTCCGATACCTGGGACAGCATCGACTGGATGCTGAAGAACCTGCAGGGGAATAACGGCCGGGTGGGCATCTACGGTATCTCATACCCTGGTTTTTATTCAGCCGCCTCCTTACCGGATGCGCACCCGGCATTGAAAGCGGTATCCCCCCAGGCACCGATCTCGGATTTTTTCTTTGATGACTTTCACCATATGGGTGCCTATCTCGAGAGCTATACGGCCGCATTCCCCGTCTTCGGCTACCAGAAAAAGGACACTACCCGCGAAGACTGGTTCATGCCGGAGATCATGCGTTTTTATGGAAACCCGGCAAAAGATGGATATGATTTCTTCCTGCGCATGGGACCTTTGAAGAATATTACAGAGAAATACCACGCGGATAATTTTTTCTGGCAACAGATCATTGATCACCCGAATTATGATACGTTCTGGCAGAAAAGAAGCCTGCTGCCGCACCTGAAAAATATCAGGCCCGCGGTACTTACGGTGGGAGGCTGGTTTGACGCGGAAGACCTGTACGGCCCCCTGCATATCTACAAGACCATTGAGAAAACCACACCCGGCGCCAGGAACAGTATTGTAATGGGTCCCTGGGGACACGGGGACTGGGCCAGTGAAAAAGGGAAAAGCACACACAACCATCTTTATTTCGGTGACAGCATCTCCACTTTTTTCCAACGGGAGATCGAACGGAATTTCTTTGCTTTCCACCTGAAAGACCAGGGCATCATGAACCTGCCGGAAGCTTATATGTTTAATACCGGAAAAAAGGAATGGCAGAAATTTGACACATGGCCCCCGGGAGATATACCACCGGTAAAATTGTATTTCGGCGAAAATGGCAAACTGTCCATCAACCAGCCCACCGATGAGAAAGCGGCATTTGAATATACCAGTGATCCGGCCAAACCGGTTCCCTATACCTCGCAAACGGAAGGACTCACCTTTACGCCCCGTAATTATATGAGCGATGACCAGCGGGAGGCCTCCCGTCGTCCGGATGTGCTGGCCTTTGAAACAGAAATACTGGGGGATGAAGTAACCCTGGCCGGCGAGATCCTGGCCAAACTGAAAGTATCCCTTTCCACAACGGATGCGGATTTTGTGGTGAAACTGATCGATGTGTACCCCGATGACCAGCCCAATTATGAACACAACCCGAAGAATATTGTAATGGGCGGTTACCAGCAACTGGTGAGAAGCGAAGTATTCAGGGGACGTTTCCGCAACAGCTTTGAAAAACCGGAGCCCTTTGTACCCGGGCAGATTACGGAAGTGAATGTGCCGTTGCAGGATCTGTTGCATACCTTCAAAAAAGGACACCGCATCATGATCCAGATCCACAGCACCTGGTTTCCCTTTATTGACCGGAATCCGCAACAATTTGTAGAGAACATTTATAAGGCGGAGGAAAAGGATTTTATCAAATCCACCATCAAAGTGTATGGCAGTTCAGTGATCGGTGCCGGTGGGGAGCAAAGCGCTAAAAAAGGATTTTAATATGGAGCGGGTTCACCGGCTGATTGACTATTACAGGTTGCAGGCTCATCCGGAAGGAGGATACTATGTACGGACCTATCAATCGGCCGGTTTGATTTCAACCGGGAACCTGCCGGAGGGTTTTAGCGGCCCCCGGCCGTATTCCACGGCTATTTATTTTTTACTGGAACAGGGAAATTTCTCCGCCTTTCACCGGATCCGGAGTGATGAATGCTGGCATTTTTATGAGGGCGGAACCTTGCTGATACATGTCATTGACCCGGCTGGGGCTTTGCAGACTATTAAACTGGGACCCTCCCCTGAAAAGGGAGAGCGTTACCAGTTTGTAGTCCCGGCCGGTTGTTGGTTTGCCAGCGAACCGGCCCCGGGCACGCTCTATTCTTTTACCGGGTGTACGGTGGCACCGGGTTTTGATTTCGATGAGTTTGAACTGGCGGATGCCTATTCACTGGCACAGCAATACCCCGCCCAGGCAGTTTTGATCCGGCGATTGTGCAGGTAAGATCAATCTTCCGGTTTTTTAAAACTCAGCAGGGGAACAAGTAAGGACTGGGCCATATCTTCGGTCCGGCTCCCGATAAACAGTTTATTCCACATGCTTTTTTCTTTGGTGAACATAACCAGCCAGTCGGGCTTTTTCTCTTCCAGGTAATGACGCACTTGTTTCAGCAGGGGCTTTTCAAGACTGGCTTTCCGGGTCACGAGCTGAATAAACTGGTAGGCAGATCTCCGGACAATGCTCTCCGCTTCTTCATTACTGATCTTTTTATCATTGTATCCATAATCCAGGTGCAGCACTTCAATACCGGCATGCAGGCTGATCGCCACCGGGATGAGCCGCCCGAGTTCTTCTTCCAGGTGCTCGAGGTCGGAAGCATAGAGGAGGGTCCTGACCGGCTTGTACACATAGTGTTCCGGAATGGCCAGCACCGGTACGGGGGAGCGGGCAACCATATGGGCGGTGTTGGAACCAAACAGGAACTTGCGGATACCGGAGGCGCCGTGTGTACCCATAACGATCAGCCCGGCGCCTGCTGATACGGCCAGTTCAATTGTTTTTTCGACCACCAGGGGATTGTATTCTGCTTTTATATGGATCCGTTCAGGGTCGATACCTGTTTTTAACACATGCTCCAGGTTTTCGACTTCCTCTTTTAGTGCAAGATTTTTTTCTGCCTCATCCTGCCGGATCAGTTCGTCCATTGCTGTTTCGCCGGAGGCCGCGGCCAGTTTATAGGGTGATTCATGCAACACATGATAGACATACAGGCCGGATGCTGTACTCCCGGCCAGTTGCAGGGCACAGGCCATGGCCGCCCGGGCATTGGGAGAAAAATCAAATGGCAGAACGATTGGTTTCATGTTTAGTAGTTTAAGCATCAGATCTGCGGGCGGGTATCGCCAGTACAGGTACCCTTGTATGGTAACTCATTTTGCGGGTCAGGCTGTGATTAAACAGGTTGCCGATCAGGCTTCTTTTGTGAGTGATCATTGCCAGCAGATCAATTTCATTTTTGGCGATATACTCATTAATGCTGTCTTCAAAATGCCGGCCCAGCAGGTGTTCTGTTTTAATCACGACCCTGTTATGCTGTTTTTTCAGTTTTTCCCCGGCCCGGATGACGACTCTTTCATCCACGAGATAATCCAGGGTGCCTGCGTCGTCTTCATCGGTGAAAATAGTGATCAGCACTTCCGCGCTGAACAGGGCGGCGAGATCAAAGGCAGGTTCAAGGAGGGGTATGGCTTCATCCACGTCTTTAATGGCCAGCAGAAACCTGGCCGGCTTACTCCAGTCATATTCCAGCGGGATTGCGAGTACGGGTACCTTGCAACTGCTGATCAAAGCAGCTGTCTTGCTGCCAAATAATTTATCCCGGAGCCCGGTAATACCCAGGGTACCCATGATCACCAGGTCGGCCTGGTGTTCTTCCGCCGCTACCAGGATGGTATCCAGCACAGGCCCGTTATACAACTGGATATTCACCAGCACCTGTTCGGTTTCCTCGATACTTCTTCGCAGCATTTCCAGTTTATCAAAAGCGGCATCGGTGATTGCCAGGTTGTATTCCCGCTCGGAAAAAGTATTTTCCAGGTACAACGGGTCCAGGTGGTCGCAGGCATGGATCAGGTAGATCGTGGCCTGGTTCAGTTTGGCGATTTGTACCGCATAGTCAATCGCCCTGTCCGCGTTGGGGGAGAAATCGGTTGGTACCAGTATCCTGTTCATAGAAGAAGTGTATTAGCTACCCGAAAGTTCCCCTAATTATTCCCTGGTTTAAATGATTGCACTCACTGCATTCACTGATTTTAATTGAATCGCCTTCCCCGGCTGAAACCGGGACGGGTTGCGGACCTGCGGGTTACTGGCCTGATAATTCGTATCTTTACCCTTTATTATAAAAGAGTTATGTCAGAAGAACGCAGTTTGAATTTCCTGGAAGAAATCATCGAAGAAGACCTGAGAAACGGAAAATATCCGCATATTGTTACCCGTTTTCCGCCGGAGCCGAATGGCTACCTGCATATCGGCCATGCCTCCAGTATTTGCCTGAATTTCGGACTTACCCGGAAATACCCGGGTTTTACCAACCTGCGCTTTGATGATACCAACCCGGTTACGGAGGAGACAGAATATGTGGACAGCATTAAAGAAGATGTGAAATGGCTGGGATTTGAATGGAAGAACGAACGGTATGCCAGTGATTACTTTGACGACCTGTACGGCTATGCCCTGAAACTGATCGATAAAAATCTCGCTTATGTGGATGACAGCTCTTCCGGGGAAATGGCCGCAATGAAAGGAACGCCGTCCGAACCGGGTACCAACAGCCCGTTCCGCGACCGGTCAGTAAAAGAGAACCGGGACCTGTTTATCCGGATGAAGAACGGGGAATTTCCCGATGGCAGCCGTACGCTGCGGGCCAAAATAGATATGGCCCATATCAATATGCTGATGCGGGACCCGATCCTTTACCGCATCAAACATGCGCATCATCACCGCACCGGTGATAAATGGTGCATTTACCCGATGTATGACTTTGCCCACGGGCAGAGTGATGCGATCGAGGAGGTCACGCACTCGATCTGTACACTGGAATTTGTTCCGCACCGGGAACTGTATGACTGGCTGATTGAAAAACTGGAGATCTACCCCTCACACCAGTATGAATTTGCCCGCCGGAATATAAACTATACGGTGACCAGTAAACGAAAATTACTGCAGCTGGTAAATGAAAAGCACGTAAGCGGCTGGGATGATCCGCGGATGCCTACGATCAGCGGCCTGCGGAGAAGGGGCTACACGCCGGAAAGTATCCGGGAATTCTGTGACCGGATCGGGGTGGCGAAGCGGGAGAACTTGGTGGATGTGGGCCTGCTGGAATTCTGTGTCCGGGAGCACCTGAACCGGATCGCCCTGCGCAGGATGGTGGTGGTTGATCCGCTGAAAGTGGTGATCACCAACTATACGCAGGGAGAAGAAATGCTGCAGAGTGAGAACAACCCGGAAGATGAGAATGGCGGGCAGCGGGATATCCCGTTCAGCGCGGAATTGTATATCGAGCGGGAGGATTTTATGGAGAACCCGCCAAAAAAATATTTCCGGCTGGCACCCGGCCAGATGGTCAGGCTGAAAAGTGCTTACATTATTAAATGTGAAGAGGTGGTCCGCGGAGCGGATGGCAATATAACGGAAGTAAGGTGTATTTATATCCCGGAAAGTAAAAGCGGGGCCGATACCAGCGGTATAGCTGTAAAGGGTACCCTGCACTGGGTGAGTGTAAAACATGCTATTCTTGCGGAGATCCGTTTGTATGACCGCCTGTTCCGGGTGGAAGATCCCGCGGATGAAGCCGGTGATTTTATAGCGTACCTTAACCCGGGTTCCCTGCAGGTATTGCCGGCCGTTTATGCTGAGCCTGCATTACAGGATGCAAACCTCGGGGAGCGTTACCAGTTTATCCGTAAGGGATATTTTGTACTCGACAGGGATACTGTTCCCGGCAAACTGGTCTTTAACAAAACAGTTGGTTTGAAAGATGCCTGGGCCAAAGAGGCAAAGAAAGCCTGATAAGAATCACATACTGTAAAGATTAAGTACTGACAAAGGGCGCCAAAACCGGCGCTTTTTTCGTGCAGGCCGGGTTCTTCCTTTATATTATTTATTAAAATCGTACCGGATCAAAATCCGGGGATCATTGAATTCTATCATATATGCCGCTGACAAGGGTCAGCTAATTTAACTGTTTCAAAAGATAGTTTTGGTTAAAACAAATCCGTTATGAGTTATACTGCAATAACCCGGATCGGGACCGACCATACTATCTGGCAGAAAGGATTCGGTTTCTATAAAGATGAACTGGACATCATGGAAAGCCGCCTTTCCCAGGTTGCCGGCAACAATAACACTTTTGAAGCCCGGCAGGGAGTGGAGCATTTTCAGAACCAGTTTATCGTTCAGCGCAACAATATTGACGAACTGAAACACGAGGTGAACCTTTATATCGAGAAACTGGGTGCGGATGCCCTGAAGCACGGCGGCCGGATGGAAACAGGCATGATCAGTGAACATACCGCCCTGCATGAAAAATATGAAGACTTTGAACGGGTGATGAATATCCTCCGGCACGAATTCAATGAATACCTGAGCAAGTGGATGTAATGTTGTAAAGTAAACTGGTTACAAGAGCCGTCTTCTTTTGAAGAGGGCTCTTTTGTTGAAAGGTTGATAGGTTGAAAAGTTAATAAGTTGGAAAGTCGGGGAAACATTCTAACCCGTCAACCTGCCAACTTTTCACCCTATCATCCTATCAACCTCTACCTATACTCCCCATACAGCTCCCTCAGCGTATCCGCAATTTCCCCTAACGTGCATTTTGCCTCCACCGCTTCCACCACAACGGGCATGATATTTTCCCCGCTGTTGGCTTTATCACTGAGCAATTGCAGCAACTGGTCGCATTTGCCATGGTCCCGGTTATTCCGCAAGGTCTTTAGTTTTTCCGTTTGGATGGCCCGGATACTGTCATCCACTTTCAGGATGGGGGTGGAATGCTGTTCTTCTCCCTGGAATTTATTCACTCCGACAATGATCTTATCACCGGTCTCAATATTCCGCTGGTATTCGTAAGCACTTCGGGCAATTTCATCCTGGATAAATCCCTGCTCAATGGCCGCCACACTGCCTCCCAGGACGTCCGTCTTTTCGATCAGTTTCCAGGCGGCTTCCTCCACTTCCCGGGTCAGGGACTCAATATAATAAGACCCTGCAAGGGGATCCACGGTATCGGCGGCGCCGCTTTCGTATGCCACGATCTGCTGGGTACGAAGGGCGATCCGGGCCGCTTCTTCTGTGGGCAGGCTCAGGGCTTCATCGTAGCCATTGGTATGGAGCGATTGCGTACCTCCCAATACGGCGGCCAGTGTCTGGATGGTCACCCGGGAAATATTATTCAGGGGTTGTTGGGCAGTCAGTGTACTGCCGCCGGTTTGTGTATGAAAGCGGAGCATCATGGCCTTCGGATCTGTTGCACCCAGGTCCTTCATGATCTTTGCCCACATGCGGCGGGCGGCCCTGAATTTGGCCACTTCTTCAAACAGGTTATTATGTGCATTAAAGAAGAAGGAGAGCCTTTTTCCGAATACATTTATATCCAGCCCTTTTTTCCGGGCGGCCTCCACATAGGCCTTCCCGTTGCTCAGGGTGAAAGCGATTTCCTGGACTGCCGTGCTGCCGGCTTCCCGGATATGGTATCCGGAAATGGAAATGGTATTCCATTTGGGCACTTCCTGGCTGCACCATTCAAAGATATCCGTGATGATCCGCATGGAAGGCTTGGGCGGATAGATATAGGTTCCCCGCGCGGCATATTCCTTTAGTATATCATTCTGGATCGTACCGGATAATTTTTTCAGGTCCGCTCCCTGTTGTTTGGCCAATGCCACATAGAGGGAAAGCAGGATAAAGCCCGTGGCATTGATGGTCATGGAGGTGCTCACCTCATCCAGTTTAATTCCTTTGAAAAGGGTTTGCATATCCTCGATCGAATCAATCGCCACCCCGACCTTGCCCACTTCGCCTTCAGCCAGGTCATGATCACTGTCATAGCCGATCTGTGTGGGCAGGTCAAAAGCCACACTGAGCCCACTCACGCCCTGCGACAATAAATAATGATACCGCTTATTACTTTCTTCGGCGGTGGAGAATCCCGCATATTGCCGCATGGTCCATAATTTTCCCCGGTACATATCCGGTTGCACTCCGCGGGTAAAAGGGTATAAGCCCGGTCGTTCATCCGTGACCGCCGGGAGATCGTCCCCGGTATACAGTTGTTTCACTTCGATACCGGAATCAGTCTGTTTATTTTGCGGATCCATATAGGTAGATTTCGGGTTGGGAAAATCGGTTATTGCATCAGCTTTTTGGCTTCATGGTTCAGGGTCTGCGATACCATTTCATGAATAGCCCCGTTCTGCTGGGACATCATGACTTCCAGTATTTTTTTATTCAGTTCGGCGGCCGGTGCTGCCGGGGAGAGGCTGGCGGCCACCTGGTTCACCAGCATGATGTTTTGTTCTTTCAGGTTTCTCACTGCATCCCAGCTCAGCTGACTGACATAAAGCTGCTGGGTACTGTTATAATCAAATTCCTGCTTAATGTTTTCCGTCAGGATCACTTTCATTTCCGCCGCGGAGATCCCGGGCTGGTTCAGCCTGCTGATCAGGCCGGGCAGGGAGATCCGCTCTGTAAGCAGCACCAGTCGTTCATAAGCCTGGAGCCGGAGTGGAATGCTTTCAAATGAAGTTTTGGCGACCGGCTCTGCCGTTGTTCCGGAAGGCCGGGCTACTGCAAAAAAGGCAAGGAGGATGGCTACTACTGAAATGACAAGGCTAACGGTGGTCAGGTCCATGGAACAGATTTTGATGTTCCTGCAAAAATAGGCTGATTAAAGCATCTTTACCCGGGGAGGCAGGCAGCTCCGCGGCTGATTGTACTCAGTAAATTTCCTTTCTTCGGAAATAACGGGAGTTTTACCGGTAAAAAGAATGATTATTTTTGTGGGATGGAATCTACTTTATCAGTACCGGTAACATTAACCGAAGGAGCGAAGGCGGAAATCAGGCGTTTAATGCAGGCCGCCGGATTTGATCATACCCGGAAACTCCGAATCGGCGTGAAGGGCGGGGGCTGTTCCGGCATGACCTATGTGCTGGGATTCGACCAACCGGGGGCAAACGACCAGCATTTTGATATTGATTCTATTTCCTGCATTATGGATAAGGCACATGAGATTTACCTCTATGGGATGACCGTAGACTGGCAGGATGGTCTGAATAACCGGGGCTTTACCTTTAAAAATCCTAATGCCAGCACGACCTGCGGTTGCGGGACTTCCTTCGCAGTTTAGTTCATAGTTCGCAGATATCAGTTCGTAGTTCCCAGTTTGAAGTCCCTCCTGAAAGAGATGGGGTTTATATAATTGGAATGCCTGCTATTCATCGGCAAATCCGTGCTCATCCACGGGAATCCGTGATAAAAAAAAGGCTATCTCTTCCCGGGACAGCCTTAGTATAAAGAATTAATCAATTAAGCTTTTTCAGCAACCGGTTTCGGCTTTTCAGTCCTTGCCTTTCCCAGCGCTTTCTTCCCACCCAGGTCCACCAGGATCGGGGCAGCCACGAAGATTGATGAATAAGTACCGGTGATCACGCCGATCAGCATCGCGAAGGCAAAGCCTTTAGTAACTTCACCCCCTACAATGAACAGGATCAGGATGGTCAGGAATACGGTCAGTGATGTCATGATTGTACGGCTCAGGGTTTCGTTGATCGCGCGGTTGATGACCTCGGCCTTTGGTGCATTGGGCATCAGCCGGCTGTCTTCCCGGATCCGGTCAAACACGATAACGGTATCATTCATGGAGAAACCGATCACCGTCAGTACGGCTGCGATAAAGTGCTGGTCGATCTCGAGCGGGAAGGGAACAATATTCTTTGCGAAGGAGAACACGATCAGCGTTACCAGTACGTCGTGCAGCAGGGCCACGATCGTTCCGAGTGAATATCGCCAGTCGCGGAAACGGATGAAGATATACAGGAAGATCACTAACAGCGCGAAGAGCGTCGCCTTCACCGCACCGGCTTTCAGGTCGTCTGAAATGGTCGGCAGCACCTTCTTGCTCTGCTGGATGTACTTTTCTGTATTGAACTGCTCATAACTCAGGTTAGCCGGCAGGTATCCTTTCAGACCCGTATAAAGTCGGGTGGAAACGATGGAATCCGTCACAGTTCTTGAATCCTTGATCAGGTAAGATGTAGTGATATCCAGTTTGGAATTGTCACCGATCGTTTTGATAATGGTGTTTTCCCCGCCAAAAGTCTTATCGAGGGACTGGCGTACCTGCTCTACATCCACTTTCTTGTCAAATTGAACCACGTAGCTGCGGCCGCCGTCAAATTCTACCCCGTAACGGAACCCGTTGAAGAAGGATCCAATACCCAGGGCCAGCACAACTATGGAGATCAGGTAGGCGTACTTGCGGTATTCGATAAATTTGTATTTCGCGTGTTTGAACACCCGGCGGGAAATACCGGTGAAGTATTCAAGGTGTTTTTTCTTATTGGTAAAAATATCACTGACCCAACGGCTTACCAGGATACCGCAGAACAGGGATAAGAGGATACCGATGATCTGGGTGGTGGCAAAACCTTTTACCGGTCCCAGGCCGAAATAGAACAGGATAAAGGCGGTTAACAAAGTCGTTACGTGCGCATCCAGTACAGGGGGTAAAGAACGCTTATACCCTTCGTTGATTGCGGGGATATATCCTTTTCCCTTGGTCAGTTCTTCCTTGATCCGTTCATAGATGATTACGTTGGTGTCCACGGCCATACCGATGGTCAGTACCAGGCCGGCGATACCGGGGGCTGTTAAAGTGGCACCCAGCCCGGCGAGAATACCCACGGTAAAGAGCAGGTTCAGGATCAGGGCGATATTGGCCACCCATCCGCTGGTATTATAGTACACCAGCATCAGGAGGAAGATCACCACGAAAGAAATAATGAATGCCATGGAACCGGCCTGAATGGCTTTGGCGCCCAGGGTGGGACCTACCTGCTGGTCCTGCACGATCTTGGCAGGGGCGGGGAGTTTACCGATCTTCAAGATATTCGCAAGGTCAGCCGCTTCCTGCTGGGTATAGCTTCCGGTG
>JBBIGW010000040.1:0-25295 GCA_037447355.1 Bacteroidia bacterium
GTCACACCTTGTACGCTTCGCAACCACATTCTACTTTCATACCGGAAATTAAAATACCACAACCTTTTTATGAACCCCAGCCCTGCTGCTGATGGCGACCCTGCCAAACCCTTATCCCTTTCTTCTTATTCCTTTTTAATGGCTGTATTCCTGCTCACCCTGGCTTCCTGTACGGAAAGAACCAGCCGGAAAAAACCTGTCCCGGCACCGGATAGCGCCTCTATTAAAAGACAGGAGAAAAAAGCGAAAGATTCTGTCGCGGCTTTAACACGCAAAAAGAAAAAGATTTACCTCACGTTTGACGACGGCCCCAACAAGGGTACCCGGAATGTACTGGGGGTAATCGAAGAAGAAAAAGTTCCTGCCAGTTTTTTTATCGTCGGCGTTCATACAACCGATACCCGTCAGCAGGAAGAAACCTGGAAAATGCTGCAGGCAGACAGTGCGATCGAGCTATGCAACCACAGTTACAGCCATGCCCGTAATCATTATACCTCGTACTACGAAAAGCCCGGCACCATCGTGAATGACTTTAATTACTCAAACGGGAAACTGGGATTTCGGAACAAAATTGCCCGCACACCGGGAAGGAATGCCTGGCGGATCGGCACGATCGACCATACGGATATATATGATAGCAAGGCTGCGATTGATTCCCTGCATGCAGCCGGTTATGACGTTATGGGCTGGGATATCGAATGGACCTTTGACCATAAAACCCTGGCGCCGGATGCTGATACAGCCCTGCTGCTCCGACGGATTTATAACCTGCTGGAAGCAAAAAAAACAAGGACGGCAGATCACCTGGTCTTCCTGGCGCATGACCAGGCCTTTCAAAAACCGGAATACGTGGAAGAATTGCGCTACGTTGTGCAGCAGCTAAAAAACAATCCCGGATATGAACTGTTGCCGGCCACCCAATATCCCGGCATCCGGTAATTAAAAAAAGGATAGTGCCCGGAAAGTACTATCCTTTTTTTCACCCACTTAAAACTTATTACTTATAACCTATAACATCTATCACTCCCTTCCGTCAAACAGGTTCCCCAATCCGCCTAACAAACTTCCTTCTTCCTTCCTGTTATAGGTTCCGTATTGCATGATCCGGCCGGCCAGGCGGCTGATCGGTAAGGACTGGATCCAGACCTTGCCGGGGCCCTGCAGGCGGGCAAAGAAAAGACCCTCGCCACCAAACATAAAGTTCTTGATACCCCGTACAAATTCAATATCAAAATCAATGGAAGGCGTATACGCTACCAGGCAACCGGTATCGATCTTGAGCACCTCACCCGGCTGCAGTTGTTTTTCCACGATATAACCACCGGCATGCAGGAAAGCAAAACCGTCTCCTTCCAGTTTTTCCATAATAAATCCTTCCCCTCCAAACAGGCCAGTGCCAAGTTTCCGCTGGAAATGGATACCCACACTTACCCCCTTGGCAGCGCAAAGGAAGGCATCTTTCTGTGCTATGATGGTTCCGCCCAGTTCCTGCAGGTCCAGGGGAATGATCTTACCGGTATAGGGTGCGGCAAAACTTACTTTCTTTTTCCCGGCTACGGTATTGGTAAAAGCCGTCATAAACAGGCTTTCACCGGTGAGTATCCGTTTACCTGCACTCATCAGTTTGCCCAAAAAACCCGATGACTGCTGCTGGGCCGAGCCGTCGCCGAAAATGGTTTGCATCTGGATCCCATCCTCCATCATCAGCATGGCGCCGCTTTCCGCAATGGCGGTTTCCTGGGGATCCAGTTCTATTTCCACAAATTGTAATTCCTCACCATATATCTTATAGTCGATCTCATGGTTTACACGGGGTGCTGTACTCATAGTAAAAATTTTAAGGCAAAGTTATTACCCTGTGCAAAATAATGCGCCATAAGTTCCGCGAACGGCGGAAAATTGCCGGTGAAAATGATAAATGGCGGGGAAGGCGGACGATTATGCCGTAACTTGCTTTGCCTTAAAGTTAGCCTGAAAGTAAACACTGTATCCAACTAAATACAACGCATATGAAAAGAGCAGCGGTATTCGCCCCCTTGTTCCTGTTACTGACCCTGTTGGTAAACGGGCAGACCAAACTGGTGGAAAAAGTCACCAAACAGCCAAACCAGCTTGTTATTCCTTACGAAAAATATGTACTGCCCAACGGGCTGACACTGATCATCCACGAAGACCACAGTGACCCGGTGGTGCATGTGGACGTCACGTACCATGTGGGTTCTGCCCGGGAGGAGATCGGCAAATCCGGCTTCGCCCACTTCTTTGAACACATGATGTTCCAGGGAAGTGATCATGTGGCCGATGAACAGCATTTTAAGATCGTATCGGATGCAGGTGGCACCCTGAACGGCAGCACCAACCGCGACCGTACGAATTATTTTGAAACCGTGCCCAGCAACCAGCTCGAAAAAATGCTCTGGCTGGAAGCAGACCGGATGGGATTCCTGCTGGATGCCGTTACCCAGCAGAAGTTCGAAGTACAGCGCTCCACGGTAAAAAATGAAAGGGGGCAAAACTATGACAACCGCCCTTACGGCCTGGCCGGGGAAACCGCCTCCCGCAATCTCTATCCCTATGGCCATCCCTATTCCTGGTTAACCATTGGTTACGTGGAAGACCTGAACCGTGTGAATGTAAATGACCTGAAGAATTTCTTCCTCCGCTGGTACGGCCCCAACAATGCCACCGTTACAGTTGGAGGTGATGTAAAACCGGCCGGAGTGGTGAAACTCGTTGAAAAATATTTTGGCGTGATCCCCCGCGGACCGGAAGTAAAACCCGTGGTGGTCCCCCCGGCCGTGCTGACCGCTGACCACTATGTTTCCTATACCGACAACTACGCGAAACTGCCATTACTCTATGTCGTTTATCCCACTGTTCCCAATTATCATAAAGATATGGGCGCCCTGGCCTGCCTGGCGCAGGTACTGGGACAGGGAAAGAATTCCATTCTGTACCAGCAATTAGTGAAAAAACAAGTTGCGATCCAGGCCAATGGCTTCAGCCAGTTATCCGAACTGGCGGGCGAAATGAGTTTCCAGTTTGTTCCCTCCCCGGGAAAAACCCTGGCCCGGATGGACAGCCTGTTCCGGAATTCCCTGGATTCCTTTGAAACCAGGGGCATTACTGATGATGATATCGCTAAATTCAAAGGGGGCATGGAAGCACAGCAGATCAACGGCCTGCAAAGTGTATCCGGTAAAGTTTCCCAGCTGGCCGCGTTTCAGACCTTTTCCGGCAACCCGAATAAAATCGCGGACCTGATCAGGATGTATCAGTCCGTAACCAAAGAAGATGTCATGCGGGTTTACAATGAATATATCAAAGGGAAACACGCCGTTTTCCTGAGTATCCTGCCCAAGGGACAGGAACAACTGGTTGCTGCTGCGGATAATTATAAAATTGACTCCACCGTTTACCTGGCCCCTGACTATGGCTATACCGGGTTGAAATACACTAAGGCCAACGACAATTTTGACCGGAGTAAAATACCCGGCAACGGGGCTAACCCGGTGGTAAAAGTGCCCGCCTTCTGGAGAAAGGATCTTAAGAACGGGGTGAAGATGATCGGTACGGAAACAACGGAAATCCCTACGGTAACATTAACCATTACCATCCCCGGCGGGCATCTGCTCCAGGCAAAGGATACCGCCAAGATCGGGCTGGCCAGCATGTTTTCCAGTATGATGAACGAGGACAGCAAGAATTACACGGCGGAACAAATGGCCGTGGAATTGCAGAAACTCGGAAGCAATGTATCCGTAAACAGCAGCTTTAACGGTATCAGCTTTAATGTACAGTCCCTCAAAAAGAACCTGGACAAAACGCTGGAACTGCTGCAGGAAAAAATGTTATCCCCGAAATTCACGGAAGCCGCTTTCTCCCGTATCCAGAAGCAACGCCTGCAGGGATTCAAACAGGCAAAAGCGGATCCGGCGGCCGTGGCCGACCTGGTCTTTGCCAAGATCAATTATGGCCCTGCCAATATTCTGAGTATGAATGAGGATGGCACAGAATATACGATCAGCAACCTGAAACTGCAGGATATTGAAAACTATTATAACCAGTACATGACCTCACAGGGCGCCAAAGTGGTTGTCGTGGGCGATATTAAACAACAGGAGATCCTGTCCAAACTTGCGTTCCTGGATAAACTGCCCAATAAAAAGATCGACCTGCCGGCGGTAAATGGTTCCGCTTCCGTTGTCGATCAGACAAAAGTGTACCTGGTTGATATTCCCAAAGCGGCCCAGTCCCAGTTCCGCGTAGGCTATGCTACCGGGCTGAAATACGATGCTACCGGTGAGTTCAACAAAGCAAGGCTGATGAACTATACCCTGGGCGGCGATTTTAATTCCCGTCTCAACCTGAACCTGCGGGAAGACAAGGGCTGGACCTATGGTGCCCGGAGTTCCTTTACCGGCGATGAATACACCGGCGACTTTGAATTCAGCTCCGGCATCCGTGCCGATGCTACCGACAGCGCCCTGGTAGAAGTAATAAAAGAACTGAAAAACTACCGGGAAAACGGGATCACCGAACCCGAACTGAAGTTTATGAAAAACTCACTCGGCCAGCGGGATGCCCTGCTCTATGAAACCGGCTTACAAAAAGCAGGATTTATCCGCCGTATCCTCGATTATAAGCTGGCGGCTGATTATACTGAACAGCAGAATAAAATACTGGCCAGCCTGACCAAAAAACAGGTGGATGAAGTGGCAAAGAAATTCCTGGATCCCGGAAAAATAAATATCCTGCTCGTGGGAGACAAAGCGAAGATCCTGGAAGGAGTAAAGAAACTGGGTTACCCGGTCATTGAACTGGATGCAGACGGGAAACCAGTAGAGAAGAAAGGATTCTGATCAACCTGAGTTCATTAAAAAAGCCGCCTGACCAGCGGCTTTTTTAATCAGAAAAGTTTAAGTTTGAAAAGATGACAGGCCACAGCTGGGATATCAAAAATACAGCAGCAGATGAATACACTTTTATTAGAGTAACCGCCGCTCATTACCCGCTGCTCACCGAACTCTATGCGGATGCATTTGGGTCCAGGCTCACGGTGGAGGATATACGCAGAAGATACGATACCCTGGCCCTGGGCTGTGAACATATTGCTTTTATCGCTATCCACACTTCCAGCCTGGTGCCTGCCGCTTATTACGGTGTTTTTCCCCACCTGGTATTCAGGGAAAATGAAAAACTACTTGTTGCCCAGTCGGGAGATACCATGACCCATTCCGCTCACCGCAAAAAAGGATTGTTTGTGATCCTGGCCCGGCTGACCTATGCAGAATGCGAAAAAAAGGGGATCCGGTATATCTATGGCTTCCCGAATGACAATTCCCTGCCGGGTTTCCTCAAACACCTTCAATGGAAAGAAGTGGACCAGGTCACCCGGTACGACCTGAAATTAACCTGGAAAACCTTCCCCCTGTCCAGGCTCAGTAAGAAGAGCCCCCTGATCCGGAAATGGCAGTTGTCCCTGGCAAAAAGGCTGCTCCGGAAATACAGGTCCACACCTGTGGATTCTTTTCATAACCCGCTTGAAAACGGGTATTACCGGGTGTACAGGGATCAGGCTTTTTTACAGTATAAAGAGACGGCTGACAAATTATTCATCCGCATTGAAGGGGTTACATGCTGGATCCGGCTGACGGATGTGATCTGGATTGGCGAAACAGATAATTACAACGGTATTACGGAAAGGATCATCCGTAAATTGAAACGGGTCGCTTTCTGGTCGGGATATAATACGATTGTTTTAAACCTGAATGAAAGTATCCCTTTACCGGAGACGCTAAGCGCCTTTCGGCCGGCCGGGGGGGATACGGCCTGTTTTTACCTGCCCGATCAAAAGGAGCCTATCAACCTGTTGATCACCGGGGCCGATTTTGACACCTGGTAATAAAAGAAAGCATTCATGCATACCTCCCTGAAAGCAGCAGTACTGGTTCCGCCTCATAAAGGTCTTCCTGCCTGGGAAGCGGTCATGCTGCAACAGGCTTTGCGGGAAGGATTGCTGCAGGATATCGTCTTTCTTACCGCGCCGGAAAAGAAAATCAGAAAGGGATCCCTGGTTTACCGGCTCTATAAAAAATTTGAGGACCGCTGGTTCCGATCTGTACCGGATGCATTCAGCAATATCCCTGTAAACGAAATATTCCCGGCAGCCCCGGTATTGAATGCCGGGGAGAACAATCCCGCTATCACAGACCTCCTGTTCCGTTCCTGCCTCACCGATCCCGTTTATCATCCCGGGCCGGTCCCCCCGTTGGGTATATGGTCAGTCAGTCTTGGTAATGAGGCCTATGAAGCTGCGGTTCTCCCGGCTTTCGGAGAAGTGATGAATGATGAACCGGTAACGGGGAGTTCGCTTTGGGTGCAATTCCCGGGACAACACAACGCCCTGAAAGTTTATGACGGCCACAGCAATACAGTTCCTTACTCCATAAAAAACAACCTGCAGATCCTGGCGTGGAAGTCATCTACCTTCCTGCCTTACCGGCTGAAGGAACTGCTGTCACTGGGAAAAGAACTTTTTATAAAAAAATATAGTTCGGTAAAGCAAACCGGTATACCGGCTCTAAAGGCATTCCCGGAAGTACCCGGCAATCTCCGGATGACGGCATTGATCATCCGCAATACCTGGCGCTATCTCCGGTACAAACGAAAGAACAAATCCGAAAACCAGCGGTTTACCCTGCTGTACCAATGCGCTGAATTTAACGGGCACCCTCCTGACCTGGGAGCTTTCACTGTACTGGAACCTCCTGCAGGCAGTTTTTGGGCCGATCCTTTTGTCGTCACAGCGGGCAACGAACACTATCTTTTTTTTGAAGAATTTATTCACAGCCGCAATAAAGCGCATATCAGTCTGCTCAGACTGGATGCATCTAGGAAATTTTCCAAACCGGAAATCGTGCTGGATAAACCGTATCACCTCGCTTATCCCTTCCTGTTCAGCTGGCAGGGTGAGCACTATATGATCCCCGATACCAGTGCCAACCATACCGTGGAATTATACAAAGCCACCCGTTTTCCCGGTCAGTGGGAACTGCAGTGCACCTTGTTAAAGGATACGGTATTGATCGACCCCACTCTCTGGTCAGAGAATGATACCTGGTGGTTGTTTGGCTGTGCAGCCGGGCCGGCGTATACCTCTACGAATGACCAGTTGCTTTTATACTACAGCAAAGACCTTTTTTCCGGCAACTGGACCCCGCATCCCCAGAACCCGGTGGTGACCCATATTGCCAGCTGCCGGCCCGCCGGGAAAATCTTCCGGATGAATGGACATTTATTCCGGCCCGCACAGAACAATGCCTCCACACAATACGGGTATGCCCTGGCGATGAACAGGATTACCCTTCTTTCCGAAACGGAATACCGGGAAGAAACAGCCTGGTCCCTGCTGCCTGGTAAAAAAAATGGCCTCCGGGCATTGCATACCCTGAATTTTTCAGCGGGTATCATCGTGGCGGATGGTATCCCCCGGAAATAAAAAGGGCCGTATCTTCCGATACAGCCCTGTACTTCAAAACCAACCACGGTTTTTCATTTATGAAGCTTTTAGCGGAGCCGGCTTCAGTTTACCCAGCCATACTTTCTTTCCCTGCAATCTCCGGACGGCATACATAATTCCCACAAAGATGAAGAAGAACGGACCGGCAAAACCCAGGAGGGCAATAAACCGTGTTCCGTAAAATTTCTCCATCGGGCGTTTCAGCCGTTCAGCGATCAGGTACATACTGGGCACCATGATCAGGGTGAGGAAGAAGGAGAATATCAGGCCAAAGATGATAGTCCAGGCCAGGGGTCCCCAGAACACCACACTGTCACCTCCAAAAAACAGATTGGGACGCAGGTGCTGGAACAAACCGGCAAAGTCAAGGTTCATACCAACGGCCAGCGGGAACAGCCCCAGGATCGTGGCCACGGCAGTCAGCAATACCGGGATGATCCGGATCTTGCCTGCCTGGATCGCCGCCTCACGGGTACGCATACCCCGCTGGCGCAGTTCATCGGTGAATTCGATCAGCAGGATCCCGTTCTTGATCACGATACCGGCCAGCCCGATAATACCCACTCCCATCATAATGGACGCGATGGTCATCCCGGTAAAGGCGTAGCCCAGCAACACCCCGATGATGGAGAAGAAGATCTCCGTCAGCACGATAAAGGGTTTACTCATACTGTTGAACTGCAGTACCAGGATAAAGAAGATCAGCATCAGCGCGATGATCAGCGCCTTCCCCAGGAAGGAATTGGTTTCCTGTTCCTGTTCACTCTGCCCGCTTAGTTTGATATTCACATCAGCCGGTATGGTATTCTTTTCCTTAAACTCCCTGATCCGGGTTTGCAGCTGCGCATTGATCGGCGCCACCATCGTGGGATCAAGTACATTACTCTGCAACTGTACGGTCCGTTTTACATTCTTACGCTTTACCCCCCCCGCTGTATTGGTATAATCCACGGTCGCCACGGAACTGAGCGGCAGCGATTTCACCTGCATGGTGTTCATATCCATAAACGTGATGCGCATATTCATCAGGCCGGTGATATTATTCCGTAAATCTTCCCGGTGGCGAAGCTGGATTTTGTATTCATCCTCCCCGTCCTTGATCTTGCTGACCTCTTTCCCGAATACCGCCGTCCGGAGTTCCATGCCGATCTGGGCGGTACTCAGTCCCTCCATCATGGCTTTCTTACGGTCCACAGTAACCGTAATCTCCGGGTTAAAGAGATCCACATCGGGCTGCAGGTTTTCGATACCTTCCACCCGGTTGGTATCCAGGTACCGGAAGAGATCCGTCGCAACACGGGTTACATTATCCAGGTAATCTCCGGATACTTCGATATTCACCGGGGGATCGGTGGGCGGGCCGTTATCTTCCTGGCTCACTTCCACGCTGGTACCCGGCAGCCCCTGTACCCGGGCGCGGATCGAATCCATAAGGGGACCTGTTTCCTTGCCATCCCTTTTCTCAAACTCCACAAACGAGACCTGGATCCGGCCCAGGTTGGATTGCACACTCCGGTTATTATCGCGGGGATTGTTGGCATTCACTGCCACATTGGTGATGATACTTTCTACAATTGAACCGGGTTGCCCGGGCTTTTCCTTCTCCAGCACTTTCTCCACCCGGTGCTCCAGGATATGCAACACACTGTCGGTAACACGGGCATCCGTACCCACCGGCATCTTCAGGTACACATAGACAAAATTGGGATCCCCGCTCGGGAAAAAGGTTGATTTGGTGCGCCCGGTGGCGATACTGACACCCAGTAAAACCACGGCCAGTGCAAATACACCAAAAAGTGAATAAAAAGCGCGTACCGGTCTTTTCCCCTGTAATACCCAGCGGAGCAGGCGTTCATACCGGTTCATCAGTCCTGGCAGGAAACCGTTCTGGAAACGGTGAATGATATCACTCAGCACATAAGAATTAAATACCATCAGGATGGCCATCAGCAAGAGGAAGTTCGCGGTGCCGTGAAACTGCAACAGGTGCAGCAATACCCCGCCGATGGAAGCGGTCCAGAACCATTTCTTGCGGAACACCGCGTTTTTCGGTTCTTCAAATTCCTTCCCTTCCGGTTTCATGAAGCTCACTGCAAATACGGGGTTGAAGAAGAACGCCACGATCAGGGAAGCCGCCAGTGTTAAGATCAGCACGATCGGGAGATAGATCATGAACTTACCGATCAGTCCCTTCCATAACAGGAGCGGGAAAAAGGGCGCCAGCGTGGTGGCCGTACCCGCCAATACCGGTATGAACACCTCACCCGCCGCCTCCTTCGCGCTTTTCACGATCGGTATTTTCCCGTTCGCAAAAATCCGGTGTGTATTTTCAATCACCACGATGGCATCATCCACGATGATCCCCAGCCCGAAAAGCAGGGCAAAAAGCACAATGAAGTTCAGGGTGATATTGATACCCGACAAGCTGCTTACCAGGGGGATGAACAGGAACGCCACGAAGACACTCAGCGGCACACTCAGGGCCACAAAAAAGGCGTTGGTGACACCCATAAAGAACATCAGGATCAGCAGCACCAGGACAAATCCAATGATAATGGTATTGATCAGTTCATTGAAAGAGGTCTTGGTTTGCTTGCTCGTATCGCCGGTAAATTCCACCCGCAGGTTCTGGGGAAGCTCCCCGGTTTTTTGCATAGCGGCCACCTCTTCCTTTACTTTATCGGCGCACTCAATCAGGTTCTCACCGGACCGCTTGATAATATTCAGGGTTACCACATTTTTTCCATCCAGCCGGGCATAACTTTCTTTTTCCTTGATCGTGTCCTTTAATTCCGCCACGTCACGCAGGTAAACCGAAGCACCCTGCGAACTGCTGCGCACCACCACATCATAGAGGTCCTGCACACTGGTAAACTGCCCCTTCACTTTCAGGGTACGTTTCATGTCCATTGTCTGGATCAGGCCGCCCGTGATATCATGATTTTCCCGGCTGATCGCGTTCTCCACATCCGTCAGGCTGACACGGGCCGCCGTGAGTTTGTACGGATCCACGTTGACCTGGATTTCCCTTTCAGGGGCACCCACGATCTCTGCCCGGTTCACTTCGCTGAGGGCCTCAAAGCGGTCCTGCATTTTATCCGCATATTTCTTCAGCTGCATCCCGTCAAAATCACCGCTGATATTGACGAACATGATGGGCATATCACTGAACGCGAATTCCTGCACATTGGGTTCAGAGGTCAGGTCAGTCGGCAGGTCCGACGCGGCCCTGTCAATCGCGTCTTTTACTTTTTGCTTGGCAATATCGGTTTTAACATCCGTATCAAATTCCACCACGATCAGGCTGTAATCGGCCTGTGAAATGCTCTGGATCTTATTCACCTTGGCGCCGCTGATCCCCTTCAGTTCCTTTTCAATGGGCTGGGTGACCAGGTTTTCAATATCCTTTGCGGAATTACCGGCATAAATAGTGGTTACTGAAATAGTGGGCACCACGATATCCGGAAACTGCTCTTTCGGCAGGGTAATGAATTGCGTGAACCCGATACCGGATATGATGATCGCCATGATATAAACCGCCACCCGGTTATCGATCGCCCAGCTGGTCGGCTTAAACTCTTTGACTTTTTTTATGATTGCTTCCGTTAGTTTCATCGTTCAGTTTTTTGGCTGTACTAATTATTTGTTGTTGCCGGTGGTTACGGCCTGCCCGTCGTAAACAGACTGGTATCCTTCGGTGATCAGTACATCACCGCCACCCAGGCCGCTTTTGATCTCAATGATCCCATCGTATACTTCGCCTACCTGCACTGCCTTTTTGCGGGCTACCAGTTTGTCACCCGACTTTTCGATTACATAAACATATTTTCCATTCTCATCACTCTGCACTGTATTGACCGGGATGGCAATCGTGGCTTTTGCCTGGTAATCAAGGATCTTCATCACGGCCGTCTGGTTGGGTTTCAGCAGGGGGTCGGAAGGAAGCCTGGCCTCTGTCAGAAAAGAACGGGTGGTGGCATCAATAGACGCGCCCACCACGCTGATCATGGATGCATAAGGAGCTTTCCCGGTTTCGGGAACAGCTACCAGTACTTTGTCCCCTTTTTTCACTTTGGCAACATAATTGTCCGGCACCGGCACTTCTACTTTTAATGAGGAATTATTCACGATCACAATCTGCCCGCCCTGCTGCGTGGCCCCGGAAAAAGATTCACCAACACGGACATTCACGGCTTCCACGAATCCGCTTATCCCCGTTCTTACGTTGGTCATATCCAATGCTTCACTGGCCTGTCCCACCTGCGCTTCGGCTGCTTTTAACTGGGCCGCCATAGCATCCACATCCGCTTTGGCATTGATCACATTTATTTCCGCACCGATATTTTGTTTCCAGAGATTCTGGTGACGTTCATAGACTGTTTGCGATTGTGCCAGCCGGGTTTTCAGCTGACTTACTGCCTGCTGGGCCGCGGCCAGTTGCTGCCGCTGGATCGCATCATCCAGTTTCAGGACCAGTTGTCCCACTCCTACCCGTTGCCCCACACTTACATAAATCGCCCGGATCAGGCCGCCCTGTCCTTTGGGTGCCACATAACCGATTCCATTGCTGGCAATCTTCCCCTGCAGGTCGATATAATGTAAAAAATCACTGGTACGCAGGGTATCTGCCGCCACCAGCCTTTTTATCTGGTTTGCCGCTGCCGGATCGGCCTTGGCAATCTGTTCCTCGATCTTACGGATATCTGATTCAAGATTGCTCTTGTCTTTTTTCAGTTTTTCCAGTTTTACTTTCAGGTCACCCAGCTGACCTTTTTCTTCTTTGGCGCCGCCGCAGGCAGCTACGATCACGGTAATCAGGACTACCGCTGTTATTTTCATTATCGCGTTCATATTGGTTAATTTATACGTCATTAGTTGGTTTTGTTATCAGAGTTTGCCGGTGGCTTTCAGGAAATCGATCCGGGCGATCACTGCATCATACAGCGCGGTGATATAACCATTCTGCGCGGTTTTCAGTTCCACCTGCGCCGCATTGATCTCCGTTTGTGAGCCGGTCCCCACTTCGTATTTCTTCTTGGTTTGCTGGTACACTTTTTCTGCCAGTTCCATATTCTTCTGCTGGAAGTCCATGGTGCTGACGGCGGAACGGTAATTGTTTTTGGCGGTCTCCACTTCGCTGTCAATAGAAAGCTTCAGCGCTTCGATCTGGTTTTCTGCCTGGCGCAGCTGGATCGTTGTCTGCCGGATCTTTGACTGGGTATAAAACCCGTTGAAGATCGGGATCGTCATGTTCAGGCTTACCGAGGAGATCGTGAACCAGTCTCCCCTGCCCAGGAAATTCCATTTATTCCGCTGTGCATTCTTTGCATATTGCCCGTTCAGGGAAATCGTCGGAATCTGGCTCAGCTTGTACCGGCGGATATTGAACGCTCTCAGTTCTTTCCCGATCTGCGCGTACTGGTAGTCTTTCCGGTCATTATAGGAATAGATACTGCCTTCCAGTATTCCGTCCCTGATCTGTTCCGCTGTCAGCTTATCAGTCAGCACCAGTTCATCCTGTACCGGCATGCCCATCAGGACTTTCAGCCCGTAATAGCCATTGGAAATATTGTTCAGCACTTTGCTTTTCTCCGTCTGCAGGTTGCTGAGCTGTACGGTGAGTTTATCCACATCCAGCTTCTCCGTAAACCCGTTTTCATAGATGATGCGGGTATCTTTCAGCAATTTGTCCAGCCGCTCAATGTTGGCATCCAGTAATTCCACCTGCGTTTTACTCACCAGCAGCTGGTAGTACAGTTTGTAAATATTGGTACGGATCATCTCCTCCGTCACTTCCACATTCTTTTTGGCAAAGCGCATGGTGGCATCCCTTGCCTGCAGCCCGACAAACACCTGGCCGTCAAACAGCAATTGTGTAAGTGAAATCCCGGCCATGGCGCTGTATTTAGTACCGAACTGCGCGGCGATCAGGCCAAAATCAGCCGGCATCTGGATGGGATTCCCGCTTCCGTTTTTAACCCCTTCGTCGATCAGCACCTGGTAGGTGGCCGGGGAAATAAAATTGGGGATCACCTGGGTGGCGACATTGGGGTTATAGGTTGTACTGAGACTGGCATTGATACCGGGATAAGCCCGGGAAGTCACTTCCCTGTTCACCTGCTCCTGGTACTGTACATCCAGCAGGGCGTTTTTTACATTCACATTGTTCTTTTGTGCATAACCGATGGCCTGCTGAATGCTAAACTCATGCCGGGCCACGCTGTTCGTGTCTGCTGCGGACTGCGCTGCCCCGAAAACCGGAAGCAGGGCCGTCATAAACAGCTTCCCGATCACTAACCGCTGTTTATTTTTTGATCTCTTCATACGTAAGATGTTTTTTGCGTTGCTCATTGTATTGTTGTATCAGTTGATGTCCTTTCACGGTGGCAAGACCGTAAGCAAAATTCTGGATGATCATTTCAGAAGTGGCGCCCAGGTTGTATTTACCCGGGGGAAATACCGACACATTGAAGGGGATCATCATGGATTCGATCCGGTATTTCGACATCACATCCACATTGATGTCCTCCCGGTACAATCCTTCCCGGATCCCCCATTCAATATTATCCCGGATGATCTGCAGCAGGAACTGGTCCCGGTACTGCCGGAATCGCTGGAAAGCATTAAAATGAAATTTCTCAAGATCATAAAGGATCATCGGGTTCATATTGCTGAACTCACCCATGATCCGCTCCATGGTGTTGAAGATCTCATGAATGGCATTTGTGGCCTCTGTGCGGCAGGTCCGGCAATCGGTCTGTATATGCTGGATATGGCCTTCGACCACCGCGTGCACCAGTTCGTCTTTATCCGCGAAATACTGGTACAGGGTCTTCTTGCTCATCCCCAGGCTATGGGCGATATCGTCCATGGATACAGAACGGATCCCGTACTGCATAAACAGCTCCTCAGCCTTGATCAGAATACGTTCTTTGGGTTCCATAATGAGTAATTTCGAAGGGCAAAACTATGGAAACTATTTTCGTGACAAAAGTTTCCATCCTGCTTTTTCGACCGTTCACCGAATTCCCTGACCGGTCACGGAGGATTCTTTTTTGCAGTACCTTAGCTTATAAATCAGCAAAATGGCCAGTCCCAGGCAAGTTCAGCGAAAAACATTAAGAAAATTATTCAAGTATTTTATACAGGGGATGATCATTTTAGCCCCAATTGCGATTACAGCTTACGCATTGTATTGGTTATTTGAGAAAGTGGATGGTATCCTGCGGCCCTATATCAATATTCCCGGAATCGGTTTTGTCCTGATCATATTATTTGTCATCCTCGTAGGCTGGATCAGTTCCAACTTCCTGATGGGAAGCGCGATTAGTTTCTTTGACCAGTTGATGGAACGTACCCCGGGAGTTAAATTCATTTATAGTTCCACCAAGGATTTTTTTGAAGCCTTTGCGGGAGATAAACGAAAATTCAACCGGGCCGTGCTGGCCAATGTCTTTTCCGAAGAGGTTTGGATCGTGGGCTTCCTGACCGATGAGGAAATGCACAAATTTGAACTGGGGGCGGATAAAGTATCCGTATATGTACCCCAGGCTTACAATTTTGCCGGACAGCTTTATATTTTACCCAAAGAAAAAATCAGAAAGATCGACAGGATCACCGCCGGTGAAGCCATGAAATACGCAGTGACCGGTGGCGTGGTGGACCTGGATGAAGAAAGAAAGGATGCGAAAGAATAAATATTCCGTTTTTTACTCCCTTATTTACTGAAAACACTCACCCTGCCGGCAGGAAAAAAACATATTCCCGGTATTAAATCTCTTTCTCCGCAAAACAGATACGGATAGTTTTGAAACAGGAACCTCCTGTTTTATCAATGAAAAAAATCATTGCCCTCCTGCTGTTTTGCTGCAGTTGCCTGCCCGGTCATTGCTGGGGCTTTTATGGCCACCGCAAGATCAATTACTATGCGGTCTTTTTACTGCCGCCCGGTATGATGGTCCTTTACAAACCACAGATCGAATTTATCGCGGAACATGCCGTGGACCCGGATAAACGCCGTTATGCCATTCCCGACGAGGGGCCCCGTCATTATATAGATATTGACCATTATGGAACCTATCCTTATGATTCATTGCCCCGCAACTGGAAAGAAGCCGTTCGGAAATTTTCAGAAGATTCCCTGAAAGCACACGGCATTGTGCCCTGGTGGCTGCAGACCATGCTTTTCCGGCTGACCCAGGCTTTTAAAGATAAAAACCAGGCAAAGATCCTGAAATACTCCGCCGAGATCGGGCATTATATCGCCGATGCCCATGTTCCCCTGCATGCATCCAGCAACCACAACGGCCAACTGACCAACCAGCGGGGTATTCATGGCTTTTGGGAAAGCCGGATACCGGAACTGCTGGCAGAAGGAAATTTTCCGGCCCCCGGCTGGGATTTTTTTATTGGCAAGGCAGAATATATTGACAACCCCGGAAAATTTATCTGGGCCCGGGTGCTGGAAAGTGCGGCGGCAGCCGATACGGTTCTGGCGCTCGAAAAAAAATTATCCGGCCAGTTTCCCCCCGATCAGAAATATGGGTTTGAAGAACGGAACGGAACTGTCATTCGTCAGTATTCTGCCGCCTATTCCATCAAATACAATGCATTACTGAAAGGAATGGTGGAAAGAAGGATGCGCCAGTCGGTATATGCAGTGGCTTCCTTCTGGTACACTGCCTGGGTCAATGCCGGGCAACCGGACCTGTCCACGCTTGGCAACCGGGAATTTTCGGCCGCGGAACAGCAGGAATTTGAATCGCTTACACAGGCATGGAAAAACAATACCATCCTGGGGCGCGAACATGAACCCTGAGGTTTGCAATTTCCCTACATTTGCAACTCATTTATTATCCCTGTAACCGTGAAGCCAGTCATCCATAATTTCAACGCAGGTCCCTCTGTATTACCCAAAGAAGTTTTCGAAGAAGCCAGTAAAGCCGTTCTGAATTTTAATGATACCGGTTTATCCATCCTGGAGATCGGGCACCGTACTTCCCTTTTTCAGCCGGTGATGGATGAAGCCAGGGCCCTGGCAAAAGAACTGATGCAACTGGGCGACAGGCATGAAGTGCTTTTCCTGCACGGCGGGGCCACGACGCAGTTCATGCAGGTACCGATGAACCTGCTCAATGAAAATGATATAGCCGCCTACACGGAGACCGGCACCTGGGCCAATAAAGCCATCAAGGAAGCCAAACTCTTTGGTCATGTGGAAATAGCGGGTTCTTCCAAAGCAACCAACTATACCAGCATCCCGGGCGATCTTATTGTACCGCCTACGGCCGCTTACCTGCATATCACCACCAACGAAACCATCGCCGGTACCCAGTGGCACCAGCTTCCTTATGACTGCGGCGTACCCCTGGTGGCGGATATGAGCAGCGATATCCTGAGCCGCCAGCTTGACTTCAACCGTTTTGACCTGATCTATGCCGGGGCCCAGAAAAATATGGGCGCTGCCGGGGTCAACCTGGTCGTGATCAATAAAGAGATACTGGGAAAAGTTAACCGGGCCATTCCCACCATCCTGGATTACCGCAACCATATTGCCGAAGGCAGTATGCTGAATACGCCCCCGGTCTTTGCGGTCTATGTGGTGCTGCTGACCTTACGCTGGCTGAAAGCACAGGGCGGGGTGACCGCGATTGAAAAAAAGAATGAGGCAAAGGCAACGCTATTTTACAATACCCTCGACTCATTGCCCCTGTTCAAAGGCCCTGTGGCCAAAAAAGACCGGAGCTGGATGAATGCGGTCTTTATTATGGATAACCCGGAGCTGGAAAAGGAGTTTATGGAATGGTGTAAAAAGGAAAACATGATTGGCGTAAAAGGTCACCGCAGTGTGGGTGGTTTCCGGGTATCGATGTACAATGCGTTAACCCTGGAGAGTGTAAAAGCGCTGACCGACCTGATGAAAGAATTCGCAACAAAAAAAGGATAAGGAAATGGCCGTTATTAAACCGTTTAACGCAGTAAGACCGCAGCAACAATTATCACAACAGGTAGCCTCCCGTCCCTATGATGTGCTGAACAGTGAAGAAGCCCGCACAGAAGCCGCCGGCAACCCGTTTTCCTTTCTGCATATCACCAAGTCGGAGATCGACCTGCCTCCCGGGATCGACATCCACAGCCAGGATGTATATGACAAGGCCAAAGAAAACCTGAACCAGTTTATCAGCAATGGCATTGTGTTCAAAGAAGATCATCCCTGCTATTATATTTACCAGTTAGTGATGAAGGGCCGGAGCCAGACCGGGCTCGTATGTGTGTCCTCGGTGGACGATTACTTCAAGGATGTGATAAAGAAACACGAGTTTACCCGGCCCGAGAAAGAAAAGGACCGGATCGATCATATGCGTACGATCCGGGCGCAGACCGGGAATGTATTCCTGGCTTACCGGGATGTGGAAGCCATCAACCAACTCATCCACGACTGGCAGGAAGCTCATCAGCCGGTCTATAATTTTACCGCGGCAGACGGGATCCAGCATGCCATCTGGGTGGTGAATGAACAGGAAGTGATTGATTCCATCAGCCGGGAATTTGAGCAGCATGTCCCCTGCACCTATATTGCCGACGGACATCACCGGGCCGCTTCCGCCGCAAAGGTCAGCAAGGCCCTGCCGGGCAGTCCCGATGCCGGTTATTTCCTGACCACGATCTTCCCGGCCAGCCAGCTGGCGATACTGGATTATAACCGCGTGGTAAAAGACCTGAACGGATTATCGGCCGCTAAATTCCTGGGCGTATTGCAGGATGATTTTTATATCACCAGCAGCCCCGAGCCGGTTAAACCGACCCAGTTACATGAATTTGGCCTGTACCTCGATGGAAAATGGTATATCCTGGGCTCCCGCAAAGGCACCTGGACCGAAGACCCGATCGGGGTGCTGGATGTATCAATCCTTGCCCAAAATATACTGGACAAGATTCTGGACATCAAAGACCAGCGCACCGATACCCGGATCGATTTTGTGGGAGGCATCCGCGGGCTCAAAGAACTGGAACAACGGGTGAACAGCGGTGAGATGAAAGCAGCTTTCAGTTTGTACCCCGTTACAATTGAGCAATTATTCAATATCGCGGACAGCGGCAATGTAATGCCGCCCAAAAGCACCTGGTTTGAACCCAAACTGAGGGACGGTCTCCTCACCCACCTCATCTGATCCGGGACAAACGCTGAAATATTTGTTATTTTGCAACAGAGACGTCGGATTCCACGTCTCTTCTTTTTTAATTTGCACTATGATCTATCGAATTTTTCTTTTGTTCGCCTTATCTGTTTCCCTCGCGGCTGAAGCCCAGCCGGACGATACCAGGAAAATGCAGGAAACCGCCCGGGCCTTTATGCGGACCGGCGATTTTGACAATGCCATCATCGTACTGACCCGGGCCTTGCAGCAGGACAGCAGGAACCTGGAACTGCAGCAGGACCTGGTGATGAGTTATTATTATAAGCGGGATTTTGCCAAAGCGCTCGAAGGGGTTAAAACCCTGGTGGACCGCGATGATGCGGATGTGGTGACTTACCAGATTGCCGGCAATGTGTACAAGGCGCTGGAAGAGGTAAAGGATTGCGACAAACTGTATAAAAAAGCCCTGAAGAAATTTCCCAACAGCGGCCCGCTCCGCAGTGAATACGGGGAGCTCTTATGGGCCGCTAAAGATTTTTCCGCAATAAGGCAATGGGAGGAAGGGATCCGGACCGACCCGGGATATAGCGGTAATTATTACAATGCCGCCCTGTTTTATTTTTATACCAAGGACAAAGTATGGAGCCTGATCTATGGCGAGATCTTTGTCAATATGGAAAGCCTGAGCGAACGGGGTGCGGCCATGAAACAAATGCTGCTGCAGGGTTATAAGGAAAAATTATTCTCCGACCCCGATATCATGAAGGGGGAAGAAAAGAATAAGAGTGAATTCGCGAAAGCATTCCTGCAGGGAATCGGGAAACAATCTGCCCTGGCCGTGAAAGGAATTGGTACCGAAACACTGACCATGATCCGGACCCGGTTTATTCTTGACTGGTTCAACAGTAATGCAGCCCGGTTCCCTTTCAAATTATTTGATTATCACCAGCAGCTGTTGCAGAATGGAATGTTTGACGCCTATAACCAGTGGTTGTTCGGGGCTTCCGAGAACCTGGCAGCTTATGATAACTGGACAAAAACCCATGTGGAAGAATATAACGGGTTCAGCAATTTCCAAAAATCAAGAATATTCAAAATGCCTGCAGGCCAGTATTACCAGGTAAACTGAGCTATCACAAACGAACAGGAAGGGGCTGTATCAGAAAATAAAGGATACAGCCCTTTTTTTATCCTTCATATTTATACAAAATTGTATATTCATCACTGGTTAAGGACTGATTCTTCAACTAAAACTACGATTGCACATGACAGAGCCTAAAAGACTGTTTGACTGCCTGGAATATCACCTGGAAAAGGCCCCGCTGGAAGTGATGCTGGCCGGAAAAGAAGGCGGCCAATGGAAAAAATACAGCACGACCGCCGTTAAAGAGACGGTGGACCGGCTAAGCGCCGGTTTGCTGAGCCTGGGAGTCAATTGCGGGGATATGACGGCTGAGGGGCGTGATAAGATCGCCATTCTTTCCAAAAACCGGCCGGAGTGGATCCTGCTGGACCTGGCCGTACAGCAGATCGGGGCCGTGCTGGCGCCGATCTACCCGACCATCAATGTAAATGAACTGGAATTTGTACTGAATGACGCGCAGGTAAAATACGTTTTTGTCAACGATGAAGAACTTTTTCTGAAAGTATTCAGCCTGAAAGAAAAACTACATAGCCTGAAGGAGATCTATACGTTCGAGCACACACCCAATGCCAGGCACTGGAAAGAGGTGCTGTCCTTAGCCAGCCCCGAACTGACCGCACAGATCCGGCCCATCGCGGATAAGATCCGGTACGAGGATCTTGCCACGATCATTTATACCTCCGGCACCACGGGCACACCGAAAGGAGTGATGTTATCCCACCGGAATATTTTATCCAATGTGATTGCCTGTATGCCCTGTTTCCCCCCCGGTGAAGAAATGCGGTCGCTGAGTTTCTTACCGCTCAATCACATATTCGAACGGATGGTCACCTATCTCTACCTGTTCCGCGGCATTTCCATTTATTATGCGGAAAGCCTGGATACCATTGCCGAAAACCTCAGGGAAGTGCAACCGCATATGTTTACCACGGTTCCGCGCTTACTGGAAAAAGTGTACGACAAGATCATGCAGAAAGGCAGTGAACTGACCGGTACCCGGAAAAAACTGTTCTTCTGGGCACATGGGCTGGCGGAAAAATATGAGATCAATAAAGACCAGGGAGGGATGTATAATTTCAAACTGGGACTGGCCAATAAGATCATCTTCAGCAAGTGGCGGGAAGGACTGGGAGGGAATATCAAGTGTATTGTAACCGGTGGTGCCGCCTGCCAGGTAAGGCTGATACGGATCTTTTCCGCCGCGAAGATCACGATTATGGAAGGTTATGGACTTACCGAAACATCTCCGGTGATTGCGGTAAACCGTTTTGAAGAAAGCGGAAGGGCATTTGGCACCGTTGGCCCGCTGATTGATGGAGTAGAAGTAAAGATCGCCGAAGACGGGGAGATCCTCTGCAAAGGACCCAATATCATGATGGGTTATTACAAGCGCCCGGACCTGACCGAAGAAGTCATTGATAAGGACGGCTGGTTCAGCTCCGGCGATATCGGCTCATTGAACGAAAAGAATTTCCTGCGGATCACCGACCGGAAGAAAGAGTTGTTTAAAACAAGCGGGGGCAAGTATGTCGCCCCGTTACCGATCGAGAACAAACTGAAAGAATCCCCTTTTATTGAACAGGTGATGCTGGTGGGAGCCGACCGGAAGTTTGTCAGCGCCCTGATCGTTCCTTCCTTCCCGAACCTGCTGGATTGGTGCCGGCACAACGGGATCACGGCCACGAATCATGAGGAAGTGATTCGCCAGCCACAGGTGACGGATATGTTCAAAGACCTCGTGGAAAGCTTTAATAAATACTTCAATCACGTGGAACAGGTCAAGAAATTTGAACTGCTGCCCAATGAATGGAGTGTGGACACTGGGGAGATGACACCGAAGTTGTCGCTGAAACGAAAAGTAATTATTGAAAAGTACAGGGAGGCAATTGACCGGATTTACCACTAATCGGCTTTGTTTTTCCCGGCACTGTCCCTTCGGCTCCGCTGCATCATTTTCTGGACAAATTCATCAAACCGGGGTTGTTGTTCGGGAGTGAAAAGTTTGCGCACTCTTTTGAAATGGGCAAATGTCATGCTGTCGATTTCGTTTTGCCGGGTACTGATTCTTGCCCGGTAAACAGCAGCAGTGCTGTCTGTCACAGAAGGATCTTTGATCAATGCAAAATAAGCGGCTTTCGCTGCCCGCAGGGAATCATAGAGCGGGCGGACAGTTTTAAAATGCTCCTCTTTTAATTGTTTATGGTCTTTTATCTGCTGATCGGTCATGCCCAGTTCTTTGGCCATGATCCCGGAAGGGTCTTCTTTCCCGCGTTTCCCCTCCCCTCTTTCTTTATCCTTCATCAGGAAGAAAACAAGGGCAATATTGCTGATCAGCAGCAGTATTACGGCAACGGATAAAATCCTGTTATTAGTGCGCTTCATTACTTAACCTGGTTTAGATCATACTGGTTGCTGTTATCATTCAGCCGGTATTCAGCGGCGAGGGATTGAATGGATTCCGTTTCCACACCTGCCGTGTTTTCTTTAAATGTAGTATTTCTGTTATAAAGGACGAACACATTAATCATTAAGATCAGCAGCAGCCCGGCCAGGGTAAATGCGGGGCGCAGCATCCAGGAATGGGTTACTGCACTTTCCTTTTCCATCCTTGCTTTCAGCCGGGTATAGAAGAAATCAGGAGCCGCAGCCCGGGTGCATCCATCCAGGCTGTTAAGTATTTCATCTATTCTATTTTCCTTCTCGGTATTCATGCTGCCTTTTTTTGACGTGAACAGGGGATAAAACTTTCGAATCCCCGGTTTAATCCGGTTCTTTTTCCAGTAATTTCCGGAGGTTTTGTTTGGCCCGGTGCATCAGCGACTCCACCGCTGCGACCGTGGTTTGCATTACCTCGCTAACTTCTTGATAACTAAGATCTTCCAGTTTATGTAAGGTAAAAGCAATTTTCTGATTTTCCGGCAATTGTCCAATGACTTTGAACAGGCGGGCCGCTTTTTCTTTCCGGTCCAGTTGTATCCCGGGATGATTGAAATCAGGTATTTCCTGGGCCGGTTCATTGTTTTCCCCGAGCAGGCGCTGGATAAACCCAAACCTTTTCCTGCTTTTCCGGCTCCGGAGCAGGTCCAGTGCCCGGGTGGTGGTAATCCGGTAGATCCAGGTGGAAAGTTTAGATTCCGCTTTGAATTGCTGAATGGAACGAAAGACCTGGATAAAGACTTCCTGGGCCACATCTTCGGCATCCTCCGCGTTCTGCACGATACCCATCGCCGTATTGAAGACACGGTCCTGGTAGGTATCCACCAGGTACCTGAAGGCTGACTCGTCCCCGCTGCGGAGTCCCTGTATCAGTTCAAATTCAGTCAACTAAGGTTCACAAATTTTAACCCCGAACTTACGAAATAGGCGGATAATTCTTTCTTATATTTGCAACCCTTCGCTAAAGCTACGGGTTGCGAGGCTTTCCTGAATTACGGATTGCGTTGCCTTCCTGGATTAAGGGTTGCGAAGCCATTCGAAAGTATTAGCGAAGAAATCATAACTGCGCGTGAAAGCTCAAAGGGCGGGCCCTGCGAAGCTTTAGCGAAGCAGGGTCCCGTAGTTCAATGGATAGAATAGAAGTTTCCTAAACTTTAGATGCAAGTTCGATTCTTGCCGGGACTACCCAGAGGGACTTCAGCGGTTTTTCCGCTTGAAGTCCCTTTTCATTTTCCCCTGAAACCCGCTTCAGTCGGGCAATCTGGAGGAACACTGAATTTACTTTCGTGGTTCGACTTTCGTCTTTTTTCTTATTATAGTAGATTCCTTCGGGAAAGATGAGATTTTGCAGTTTTTGTTTATTACTGTAATCGCTGGAAGCCCACAGGGACGGGAGTTCTGTCGAAATTTCCACTGAGCGATTGATGAAATATTCAAGGTTCGACCCGCTAACAGGACAACCCTTCATATTTTCCTCAATTGTCTGCTTTTCCTGCCTGAATTTTTTGGCGAATTTCTCATATAAATCGGGCTTTATTTCCTCATTAATGAAGCGTTCTTCCAGACGTTCCAACTTTACTTCTACCTCATTTATTTGCTTCTGAAATTCTGCATTTGCTTTGTCTTTATTTGCATTCAGTTCTGTGTAAATGAGCCTTAGTTGGTCTTTAAAAACGTCCACATACTTTTCTTCCAGTGTGAGTTCTTCCAGGATGCCTTGAAACTGGCTATGCAGGTCTTTTGCACTTTTATTACAACTACATTTTTTATCGCTGTTGCACTTGTAATAATACAGCCCTTTCTTCTTTACGATGTAGCCACGCATCAACTCTCCACAACTTTCGCATTTCAGCAACCCTTTTAAAGGCGTGTTTGCATACTTCTCATTTTTCAACTTACCGTAGTTGCGTGGTTTGATGTCGTTTACCTTAAGGAAGATTTCCTGCGATACCAACGGCTCATGCTTGCCCTTAATTAATTCACCGCCCAAAGCACTATGTGATAGCATACCACAATAGAATGGATTAGTAAACACTGCATGAAGCGTTTTAATGGTAATTTTTAATCCGGTTGCCGCCAACCGTTTTACGATTTCTGAATGGGTGAGTTGTTCCTGCGCTTTCCAGAGAAATGCTTTTCGCAGCAGCTTACCAGTTTCGTTGATCTCTATAAATCGTGCTCCGTTTCTTTTTACCGTATCGTAGCCTCTTGGCGGACGGGTACACCAGATACCATTAATCAGTTTTTCCTTCGTGCCATCCATTGACTTTTGCTTACGCAGATCGTTATCGTACTGGCTGAACAGGAACAGAATGTTCTGCTGCAGTACTCCCGAAGGGTTAGAAGTATCAATTGGCTGAGAGACGGAAATGATTGAAATTCCTAACCCACGAAGTTGTCTGGATAACCAGATAGCATTGTCGCCGGTACGGCTGAAACGCTCCAGGCTGTACACGACGATATGAGACACTTTTGTTTTCTGTCGTTTACAGAACTCAATCATTCGTTTGAACTCTTTTCGCTCATCTGTTTGTGCGCTTTCGTAGGTGCCTCCGAAATAGGCCAGCACATTGTACCCATATTTCAATACATAGGCTTCACAGCCCTTTTTCTGGGTTTCCAGGCTCATATTGGTGTCTGCCTGTTCCTTGGTGGAAACTCTGGTATAGATGACACAGTTATTGGTACTTTTTGCCTTGACCAGTTCGGCCCCTTTGGCAAAGCGTTTGATTTCCATTTGTTTAACCATAAATTCTCCTTTTTGCTGTAGAATTACAACACAATTATATTGATAATCAACATTTTATGCAAATTTTTCTAAGCAGCCTGGGTAATACCGGCTTGTTGGTTCAGCTCGGCTATAGATATTGTAACGACAGAAAGCAGGGAAAAAATTGAAACTGTATTAGCAGCCATTTGTACAAAAGGGATATTTACCAAATTTGAATTGGATGAATTCAGAATGTATGTCGTCAAAACAAAGTGTACTTTCTGTTAGAGAGTATTTCCAGGATTTAAGTTAGTTAATAATTTTTAGTTTTATAGGGTTGGATTA
>JBBIGW010000041.1:0-24387 GCA_037447355.1 Bacteroidia bacterium
CCAGCTGCGCGGTGCGGATGCGCCCGATAATGAAACCGCCCGCGGTATCATTGATAAATTATTCTTCAGCGACAAGCGTTATGATCTCGGTGAAGTAGGCCGTTACAAGATCAACCGCAAACTGAACGTGGACCTGCCGCTGGATAAGAAAACACTGACCAAAGAGGATATCATCCTCATCATTAAATACCTTGTACGCCTGACCAACGGGAAAGCCGAGATCGATGATATCGATCACCTGAGCAACCGCCGGGTAAGGACCGTGGGCGAACAATTATATGCCCAGTTCGGTGTGGGCCTTGCCCGTATGGCCCGTACGATCCGTGAGCGGATGAACGTACGCGACAACGAAGTGTTTACCCCGGTTGACCTGATCAATGCGAGAACACTGTCATCTGTGATCAATTCCTTCTTCGGAACCTCCCAGTTGTCCCAGTTCCTCGATCAGACCAACCCCTTGTCAGAGATCACGCACAAACGCCGTATCTCTGCACTCGGACCGGGTGGTCTGAGCCGGGAGCGCGCCGGTTTTGAGGTGCGTGACGTGCACTATTCACACTACGGACGTCTTTGTACCATTGAAACACCTGAAGGACCGAACATCGGTCTGATCTCCACTCTTTGTGTGCATGCCAAGATCAATGATATGGGCTTTATCGAAACACCTTACCGTAAGGTGCATGAAGGTAAAGTGAACATGAAGGAACTGAGTTTCCTGAGTGCGGAGGAAGAAGACCTGGCCAAAATTGCCCAGGCCAATACCCCGCTGGATGAAAAAGGAAATTTCCGCGAGGAGAAGATCGTAAGCCGGGAGACCGGAGACTTCCCGATCCTGGACAGGAATGATGTGGAATATATGGACGTGGCCCCGAACCAGATCGTGGGACTGAGTGCTTCGCTGATCCCCTTCCTGGAGCATGATGACGCCAACCGTGCCCTGATGGGATCGAACATGCAACGCCAGGCTGTACCCCTGCTGCGTCCGGATGTACCCATTGTTGGTACCGGACTGGAAGGTAAAGCAGCCCGTGATGCCAGGATCCAGATCCATTCTGAAGGAGAAGGCGTGGTGGAGTTTGTCGACGCCAATGAGATCCATGTCCGCTATGACAGGGATGCTTCAGAAAAGCTTGTAAGTTTTGAAGATGACCTGCGGATCTACCGCCTGACCAAATTCATCAAAACCAACCAGGAAACCTGTATCAATCTTCGACCGGCTGTAAAAAAAGGCCAGAAGGTAAAGAAAGGGGATTTCCTGACTGAAGGATATGCCACCCAGAACGGTGAACTGGCTCTTGGAAAGAACCTGAAAGTGGCCTTTATGCCCTGGAAGGGTTACAACTTCGAGGATGCCATCGTGATCAGCGAAAGAGTGGTAAAAGAAGACCTGTTCACTTCCGTTCACATTTCAGAATATGAACTGGAAGTACGCGATACCAAACTTGGTGAAGAAGAACTGACCCCGGATATTCCCAATGTATCAGAAGAAGCTACAAAGGACCTGGACGAAAACGGGATCATCCGGATCGGTGCCCAGGTAAAAGAGGGCGATATCCTGATCGGTAAGATCACTCCGAAAGGAGAAAGCGATCCGACACCGGAAGAAAAACTGCTCCGCGCCATCTTCGGTGATAAAGCCGGTGATGCCAAAGACGCGTCCCTGAAAGCGCCGAACGGGGTGGAGGGAGTTGTGATCGGTAAGAAATTATTCCAGCGTGCCAAGAAAGATAAGAATGCCAAAGTGAGAGAGAAGGCAGCGATCGAGAAACTGGAGAAAACGCACGAGAAGAATGAGACCGACCTGATGGAAGTGCTGCTGGAAAAACTGACCACCCTGCTGAAAGATCATGTATCCGCCACGGTAAGCAACAACTTTGGTGAAGTGCAGATCGGCAAAGGCGCCAAGTTTACCGAGAAGAACCTGCGCGGGCTGGATTATGCCAATATCAACCCGCTGGGCTGGACCGGTGACAAGAAAGTGGATGACCAGATCAACACCCTGCTGCATAACTACAATATCAAATTCAACGAAGAGCTGGGCCGTTACAAACGCGAGAAGTTCAACATCAGCATCGGGGACGAATTACCTGCCGGTGTGCTGAAACTCGCGAAAGTGTACCTGGCGGTGAAGCGGAAACTGAAAGTGGGAGATAAGATGGCCGGTCGTCACGGTAACAAAGGGATCGTGGCCAAGATCGTTCGCCAGGAAGATATGCCTTTCCTCGAAGACGGAACACCGGTGGATGTGGTACTGAACCCGCTGGGGGTACCGAGCCGTATGAACCTCGGGCAGATCTATGAAACGATCCTGGGGTGGACCGGTGAGAAACTGGGACTGAAATTCGCCACGCCCATCTTTGACGGGGCCTCTGTGGATGAAATCGCTTCTTACTGTAAGGATGCGAATATCCCGATGCACGGTCATACCTATCTCTATGACGGGGAAACCGGCGAACGCTTCCACCAGAAAGCAACCGTGGGTATCATCTATGTGATCAAACTGCACCACATGGTGGATGATAAGATGCACGCCCGTTCAATCGGACCGTACAGCCTCATCACCCAGCAGCCGCTCGGTGGTAAAGCCCAGTTCGGTGGTCAGCGTTTTGGTGAGATGGAAGTGTGGGCCCTCGAAGCCTACGGTGCTTCCAATATTCTCCAGGAATTACTGACGATCAAATCGGATGATATTATCGGTCGTGCCAAGACCTACGAGTCTATTGTGAAGGGTGAGAATGTACCGAGAGCCGGTGTGCCTGAGTCCTTCAATGTACTCGTGCATGAACTGAGAGGTCTGGGGCTTGACTTAAAGTTTGAATAAACAAAAGCAGGTTCCGGGCAATGAGTTACGGGTTTCGGGCTTCGTACTCTTCTAATGAATTGATATTTACAAAATTTAGTGGCGGGCTCGCAGCTCGCTCCTAAAAGCTAAAAGCTAAAAATATATGGCTATCAGAAAAGAAAATCGTCCTAAAGCGGCTTTTTCACAGATCACAATCGGGCTGGCATCTCCGGATACCATCCTGGAAAGAAGTTATGGTGAAATATTAAAGCCCGAAACGATCAATTACCGTACGTATAAGCCGGAAAGAGACGGTTTGTTCTGCGAACGGATCTTCGGCCCGGTAAAAGACTACGAATGCGCCTGCGGTAAATACAAGCGTATCCGTTACAAAGGCATTGTCTGCGACCGTTGCGGGGTGGAAGTAACAGAAAAGAAAGTCCGCCGCGAAAGGATGGGGCATATCAAACTGGTGGTACCGGTTGTGCATATCTGGTATTTCAAATCATTGCCGAACAAGATCGGTTACCTGCTGGGGGTGAGTTCTAAGAAATTAGAGACCATTGTTTATTATGAGCGTTTCGTGGTAATCCAGTCCGGTATCCGTGCTGATAAAGGACAGAATGTAGGTGACCTGCTTACAGAAGAGGAGTACCTGGATATCCTGGATACATTACCCAAGGACAACCAGTACCTGCCTGATGATGATCCCAACAAGTTCATCGCCAAAATGGGAGCGGAAGCCGTGCATGATATGCTGGCCCGTATCGATCTCGACCAGTTGTCTTTTGACCTGAGAAATGCCGCGGCTACTGAAACCTCACAGCAGCGTAAAGCCGATGCGCTGAAGCGGCTGAGTGTGGTGGAAGCTTTCCGTGATGCCAATACAAGGATTACTAACCGTCCGGAATGGATGGTAATGCAGTACATCCCGGTGATCCCGCCGGAACTGCGCCCGCTCGTTCCCCTGGATGGCGGCCGTTTTGCTTCTTCTGACCTGAATGACCTTTATCGCCGGGTAATTATCCGTAATAACCGGCTGAAAAGGTTATTGGAGATCAAAGCCCCTGAGGTGATCCTGCGTAACGAAAAGCGTATGCTGCAGGAAGCGGTGGACTCCCTGTTTGATAACAGCCGGAAGTCCAACGCCGTTAAAGCGGAAGGCGGCAGGGCGCTGAAATCACTCAGTGATGTGCTGAAAGGTAAGCAGGGACGTTTCCGCCAGAACCTGCTTGGTAAACGTGTGGACTACTCCGGTCGTTCTGTAATTGTGGTAGGACCCGAACTGAAACTGCATGAGTGCGGTCTTCCGAAAGATATGGCGGCAGAATTGTTCAAGCCGTTCATCATCCGTAAACTGATTGAAAGAGGTATCGTAAAAACCGTGAAGTCTGCCCGTAAACTGGTGGATAAGAAGGAAGCGGTGGTTTGGGATATCCTGGAAAATATCCTGAAAGGCCACCCGGTTATGCTCAACCGTGCCCCGACCCTGCACCGGTTGTCAATCCAGGCTTTCCAGCCCAAACTGATCGAAGGAAAAGCGATCCAGTTGCACCCGCTTGTAACGACCGCGTTCAACGCCGACTTTGACGGTGACCAGATGGCGGTACACGTGCCCCTGAGCCATGCCGCGATCCTGGAAGCGCAACTGCTGATGCTTGCTTCGCATAATATCCTGAATCCCCAGAATGGTACACCCATCACCCTGCCCTCACAGGACATGGTACTGGGGTTGTATTATATCACCAAAGGGAAGAAAACAACCGCTACGGAAACTGTCCGCGGGGAAGGAAAAGTGTTTTATTCAGCCGAAGAAGTAATTATAGCGTATAATGAAAAAGTAGTGGACCTGCATGCCTGGATCAAGGTAAAAGCCAATATCCGGAATGCAGATGGCCTGCTGGAACATAAACTGATCGAAACCACGGTGGGCCGGGTACTCTTCAACCAGCACGTACCGGCGGAAGTAGGTTTTGTAAATGCGTTACTGACCAAGAAGAACCTCCGGGAGATCATTGGTGATATCATCAAAATCACGAACGTCCCCAAAACCGCGAAGTTCCTTGATGATATCAAGCAGCTCGGTTTCCGCACTGCCTTCCAGGGTGGTCTCTCCTTTAACATCAATGACCTGATCATCCCCGATGTGAAAGAAGAATTGCTGGACAATGCGAAGGGTGAAGTAGACGAAGTTTGGGAAAGCTATAACATGGGACTGATCACCAACAACGAACGGTACAACCAGATCGTGGATATCTGGAGCCGGGTCGATACCCGGATCACAGAAACCCTGATCCGTGAACTGAGCACGGATAAACAGGGATTCAACTCCGTGTACATGATGCTGGATTCCGGTGCCCGTGGTTCCAAGCAGCAGATCAAGCAGCTGGCTGGTATCCGGGGATTGATGGCCAAACCGAGAAAATCCGGTTCTACGGGATCAGAGATCATCGAGAACCCGATCCTTTCCAACTTCAAGGGCGGTTTGAACGTACTGGATTATTTTATCTCCACCCACGGTGCCCGTAAGGGTCTGGCTGATACGGCCCTCAAAACAGCCGATGCCGGTTACCTGACGCGTCGCCTGGTGGATGTGGCCCAGGATGTGGTGATCACAGAAGAAGATTGCGGAACACTGCGTGGTATTGCCACATCCGCATTAAAAGATAATGAGGATATCATCGAACCGCTGAGCGACAGGCTGGCCGGACGTACCTCCTTGCACGATGTGTACGACCCGGTTAATGATATGCTGATCGTGGCAGCGGGTGAGGAAATCAATATTGATATTGCCCGTAAGATCGAGGAAGCCGGTATTGAAACTGTTGAGATCCGTTCAGTGCTGACCTGCGAAAGCAAGAGAGGCGTATGTGTGAAATGTTATGGTAAGAACCTGGCCTCCGGAAATATTGCACAGAAAGGCGACGCGGTAGGTATTATTGCCGCCCAGTCCATCGGTGAGCCGGGTACCCAGCTGACCCTCCGTACCTTCCACGTGGGTGGTGTGGCCGGTTCTGCTTCCGTAGAATCCACCTTATTGGCCAAGTTTGATGGTACCGTCCAGTTCGATGGTCTGCGTACGGTAACTGTTGAAAATAATGAAGGTGCCAAATCCCAGGTGGTTATCGGGCGTACCGGAGAAGTACGGATCATTGATACCAAGAACGACCGCCTGCTGATCACCAATAATATTCCCTATGGTGCCACCCTGAATGTGAAGGATGGACAGAAGGTGAACAAGGGGGAGATTCTCTGTACATGGGATCCGTTCAACAACGTCATCATGGCGGAGATCAACGGTACGGTGAAATTTGAAAATGTACTGGATGGGATCACCTACCGGGAAGAGGCCGATGAACAAACCGGCCACCGGGAAAAAGTGGTTATTGAAACCCGCGATAAGACCAAGATTCCTTCTATTGTTGTTGAAGGCAAAGAGAAGAAATCGTATAACCTGCCCACCGGAAGCCATATCATCATGGATGAAGGCGATGAGGTGAAAGCAGGACAGGTGATCGTGAAGATCCCGCGTATCCTCGGTAAACTGAGGGATATCACCGGGGGTCTGCCCCGTGTAACCGAGCTGTTCGAAGCCCGTAACCCGAGCAATCCTGCCGTGGTTTCTGAAATTGACGGGGTCGTGATCATGGGTGCGATCAAACGGGGTAACCGCGAGATCATTATTGAAGCAAAAGATGGTGTACAGAAGAAATACCTGGTTCCGCTGACCCGCCAGATCCTGGCGCAGGACGGCGACTTTGTAAAAGCCGGTGCTTCGCTGAGTGACGGGCAGATCGCTCCGTTCGATATCCTTTCCATCAAGGGCCCGTTTGCCGTACAGGAGTACGTGGTGAACGAGATCCAGGAAGTGTATCGTTTACAGGGTGTGAAGATCAATGACAAACACATTGAGGTGATCGTGCGCCAGATGATGCGTAAAGTGAATATCGTGGATCCGGGTGATACCCGCTTCCTGGAAGATGACCTGACAGACAAATTCGACTTTGTGGAAGAGAATGATTTCATCTTCGATAAAAAAGTGGTGACCGAGGTTGGTGACAGTGCGCACCTGCGGGCCGGCCAGATCGTAAGTTTGCGTGAAGTGAGGGAAGAGAATTCCATCCTTCGCCGGAACGACAAGAAACTGGTGGAATACCGTGATGCCAAACCGGCCACTTCTTCGCCGACCCTGCTGGGGATCACGAAAGCTTCACTGGGTGTGCCGAGCTGGATTTCAGCCGCTTCCTTCCAGGAAACCACCAAAGTGTTGTCTTCCGCAGCCATCAATGGTAAAACCGATGATATGCTGGGCCTGAAAGAAAATGTGATCACGGGTCACCCGATCCCGGCCGGTACGGGTCTGCGTGAATTTGAGAGCATGATCGTGGGCAGCAAGGAGGAATATGAACTGTTGCAGACCACCCGCGAAGCCATGTCTTTCGACGAGGAAGAATAAGCCAGACGGATTAATTGATTCATTATAAGGAGTAAGTTATCTTACTCCTTTTTCACTATTAACGGGCCCTGTTAAGGCTTTCATAAAGTAACTGATTCCTTATATTTGCCCGCCTATTCGTAGTTATTTTGTAAAATGAACGGGATGAAAAATGGTTTGTTGATATGGAATGCGGTACTGACCCTGGGTTGCGGGTATCTTTTATTTACTCATTTCACGGGCAATAAGAATGATAAGCGGTCTTCATCGGGAAACGGGAAGATCACGGATGCCGAGAAGGGTAAATTTCGTATTGCTTATTTTGAAATGGATTCGCTGGCCGCCAATTTTGATATGGTCAGGGAACTCAAATCGGAAATGCTGAAAAAGGAAGAAGCCATTAACAGTGAAATGGAGAAATTGTCCCGGAACCTGCAGCAGAAATTCAATTTTTATCAGCAGCAGGCCAATTCCGGAACCCTGACACAGGAACAATCTGAAGCCGCCAGCCGGGATATGAAAAACATGGATGATGAAATGAAGAACCGGAAACAGGCCCTGGATTCCGATTACAGTGATTTCGTGATGCGCCGCCAGAATGAAATCAAGTCAAAGATCGAGGCCTTCCTGAAGGAATATAACAAGACCCGTGACTATTCCTATATTGTATCCTACGAGCAGGGGTTGTTTTATTACAAGGATACCGCCTATAATATTACAGCGGATGTGGTGAAGGGCTTAAATGAATATTATAAAAGCAAAAAGAACTGAGTATACGAAGGGCCCCGGAAGGGGCTTTTTCATTCCCTCTTTTTTTCAAAGAAAATATTGCCTTATTTTGGGTTATGGTTGATTTCAAAAAACTCTTTTCCGGCTTTTCTTCCCTCAAAGCGGGGATTGTGGGCGACGTCATGCTGGATACTTATATGTGGGGGAAAGTGGACCGCATTTCCCCGGAAGCGCCGGTACCCATTGTGGCCCTGCAGCATAAAGAATACCGGATCGGGGGAGCCGGAAATGTGGCGCTGAACTGCCGCTCACTTGGCGCAAAGGCCACCGTACTCTCCGTTACCGGAGATGACACGGATGCGGTTATTCTGAAGGATCTTTTCGAATCAAAAGGGATTGACACATCTTATATGATGGCGGGTTCCGGCCGGGTCACCACCAATAAGATGCGGATCATCAGCCGCAGCCAGCAAATGATGCGCCTCGATGCGGAAGTTACCCGGGACCTGGATGCGGCAGCAGAAAATCATTTTTTACAGAAAGTGGAATCCTACCTGCAGCAGGAAAAGCCGGATCTCATCATCCTGGAGGATTATAATAAAGGAGTACTTACGGAAAAAATAATCCTTCAGGTGATCAGCTGGTGCAGGGAGAAAGGAATCATTGTGGCAGTGGATCCCAAGCGGCGTAATTTCTTTGCCTATACCGGGGTTGATATTTTCAAGCCCAACCTGAAGGAAGTAAAAGAGGCCCTGAACTATACGGCCGAAGGAGCGGATGGGAACAATGCATATGCGCTCCATACGGAACTCAGCCGCCTGCTGCATCATTCCATTTCGTTTATTACGCTTTCGGAAAAAGGAGTCTTTTACCAGCAGGGGGATGAGGGGCATATCATTCCTTCGCATATCCGGAATATTGCTGATGTATCCGGGGCCGGAGATACGGTCATTGCCGTGGCTTCCCTGGTCTATGCGGCTACCCGTAACGTTCGTCTCATGGCCGAAATCGCCAATATTGCAGGTGGGCTCGTATGTGAAGAAGTCGGAACAGCCGCGATTGACAAAGAAAAACTGCTCCACGAGTGTGAATTACTTCTCTTGTGATCCTTTCTTCATATCCTCCTCCGCTTTTTTCAGGATGGAATCAAAGCTGACCAATATTTCAAACCCGATCTTGGCGAGGGCAAATATCAGGATAAAGACTTTCCCGAGGTTAAAACCCAGGAACATACTGCCCAGAATAACAGTAAACTGCTGAACGAAAATTCTTCCGTAGGGCTGGAACATGATGATCGTCAAAGGCTGGGTCTTGTAATCGCCGTTCAGGAGAAAGGGAATAAAACTCCGGGCCAGGTAACCGATAATAAACGCAAGCAGCATATAACCGGTCTCTGTATTGATATACGTGTACCATTTAAAGAAAAAATGGAACATACCGGCCCCGGGCGGGTTGATATGCGTTATCTCTGAGAAAATACTGGTTTGCACCGCGGCAAACAAACCGTAGTGCAGCATAAAGAACAGGATAAAAAAAAGACCGCTCACTTTTGTACTGCTGCCGGCATTGTACCAGTCGTCTTCCCCCCGGACCAGGGTGGCCAGGCCTAATTTCAGCACTGTCATGATACCAATGATCAGCGTCTCCATGGCATAGACTATAAATGCTTCCGTTGCATTCCAGCCAAGGAACCATACTCCAAACACCGGGAAAAGATTGGCGGCGATCAGCAGGAGATCGGGGCCGGTGAGTTTATTTCTGAACATGCGGCTAATTGTTTCGGTGACAAAATACCTAATTTCGTTTGTAATAAAATACCCACTGTCCCGTATGGCTGTATATGCAATCGCGATCCACGGCGGTGCCGGTACCATCCGGCCCTCTTCTATGAACTCTGAAAAGGAAACTGCTTACAGGCAGGGCTTGCAGGATGCCTTACAGGCAGGCTATTCCCTGCTGGAAAAGGGGGGCAGTTCCCTGGAAGCGGTAAAAGCAGCCGTAATGTCGTTGGAAGACTGCATTCTTTTCAATGCCGGCCGGGGTTCAGTCTTTGCCAAAGACGGCAGCCAGGAAATGGACGCTTCTATTATGGACGGAAATACCGGGATGGCGGGCGCTGTAGCCGCGGTCCGGAATATCCGGAATCCGGTAGAGCTGGCTTATACAGTTATGATGAAAAGCCAGCACGTCATGCTGAATGGAAAGGGGGCCTATGATTTTGCCCTTGCGCAGGGAATAAAAACGGAACCGGATGAATATTTCCATTCACCTTACCGGTATAAACAATGGATGCGGATGCGGGGGGCGGATGATACAGCGCTCGATCACCAGGAATTCCCGGATGACCGGAAATTCGGCACCGTCGGGGCCGTAGCGGTGGATCAACTGGGGAATATTGCTGCGGCCACCAGCACCGGGGGGATGACGAATAAACAATGGGGAAGGGTGGGCGATAGCCCGATCATTGGCGCCGGCACCTATGCAAACAATAAGACCTGTGCCATCAGCTGTACCGGTCATGGTGAGCCCTTTATCCGGGCGGTAACGGCTTACGATGTGAGCTGCCTGATGGAGTACAAAGGGCTCAGCCTGCAGGAAGCGATGCATGTGGTGGTACATGAGAAACTACTGAAGATCGATGGGGAAGGCGGGATGATCGGGGTGGATAAGAAAGGGAATACAGCGATGCTGTTTAACAGCGAGGGGATGTACCGGGGGATGAGAGACAGCAAAGGACAGGAGGAAATAGCGATCTACAAATAAAATTGACCGGCATTCCATTACATTTGCGCCAATGAAAAAATATGCCATTATAGTGGCCGGTGGTTCGGGGATCCGGATGGGAGGCATCCTTCCCAAACAATTTATGCTGCTGAAAGACAAACCGGTCCTTTATTATACACTGAAAGTATTTCTCGAGGCTTACGATGACCTGCAGCTTATCCTGGTCCTGCCGGTGGATTATACCGATATGGGACAGGAGATCATTGATGCGTATTTTGACAAGGAACGTATCCGGATCACGGCGGGGGGAGATACCCGTTTCCAATCCGTCAAGAACGGACTGGCACTGGTGGAGGAGGAATCCGTTGTATTTGTACATGACGGGGTCCGTTGTTTGCTGACAAAAGACCTGATCCATCGTTGTTACCGGCAGGCGGCTGAGACCGGTACGGCGATCCCGGCCATTCCTTCGAGGGACAGTATCCGGTTACAGACAGATGAAGGGAATGCCGCGCTGGACCGCAACCACGTAATGCTGATCCAGACCCCGCAGACTTTTCACAGTAAAATTATCCTGCCCGCCTTCCAGATCGACTATAAAGATAAATTCACGGATGAAGCTACCGTTGCGGAGGCCTATGGGATCAAAGTATCCCTGGTCCCTGGAGAAGAAGAGAATATTAAGATCACCCGGCCGGTGGATTTACTGGTCGCGGAGCAACTACTGGCCGAAAGGGCTGGTTGATTATTTTTTCATCCATTTCAGGTAAAAAGGAAGCCGGTTGATCTTTAGTGCCGGGTAGATTTCCTGTACAGCACCAAAACTGCTGTAAAAAAAAGCCAGGTTACGGATATCGGATCCCTCAAAATCCAGCAGCAGGGGCTGACCTGAATGATCACTGATAAACGCATCGATCAGGGCATGTGAGGCGCCGATGGTTTTTCCGTTGGGATGATTCCCCACCAGGATATAATAAGCCCTGCTATGCGAATAGAAAAACACAGCAGAAGCCAGCAGTTCTTCCCCAAGCGTTATGCCATAGGTAACGGTCCTTTTTTGCTCTTGCAGCAGCCGGAATAATTTCCGGAAACGGTTTATATTCTCTCCCACTTCTTTATCATGTAGCCGCATTTGCCGTAGGGCCAGTGCGATTATTTTTTCAACAGGGGTATTTTTCTGAACCACGCAGCCGGCCTGCCGGGCTTTTTTTATATTACGCCGGATATTATCGCGATAATTGCTGTACAGTTTTTCATACGGGGGATTCAGATCCAGTACATAATTGTCCCTGCGCAGCGAAAACTCCACGGGGGCTGCAGCGAGGTTTCCGCTGTTCAGGTAAATATCAATATACCGGAAAGAAGCAGGAATGGATTGAATAAAATAATGAATCACCTGTTCCGCCAGTTTATTGCCAAATATTCCCAGCTGGGCGGCCAGGAATGGCTGGTACAAATAGGAGATCCTGTATTTCCGGTTCCAGGTTAGCGGCATCACCGCTTCATAATCGTTTAATACCAGGGCATCCCAGTGAATTGCCATGGTATCAAGGTAAAAAGAATACGCATAGATGAGACCATTGGGAGACCGGTCTATGCAGGCGTCCCATTTCTGCCTGTCGATCGCCGGATGGGTAAGATACTGTATGGTGTTCCCGGACTGCATCAGAAGTCAAGGTGTCGTTCCAGTTTCCTGAAATTGAAATTGGAAATATCAATACTGAAGGAGATCTTTTTCCTGAACCGTTCTTTCTTAGGAAGGGTGGACTGGTAATACTCTTTGTACACGCTGCTGTATACGAGGGGTACATAGATATTTACGGTCTCTTTCAACAGGGAGATCTGCAGGCCGGCATCGAAAAGAAAACGGTCAGCTGTGGCGCCGCTTTCCCAGGCTTCCGCGTGGGTGCCGATATCAGCAAAGATCTTCAGCGGGATCTTTACGGGCAGAATGGATAACGGGTTCACGGCAAAAGGTACTGTAGTGCTGAAATTCAAAGCGAACAACCAGTTATCGGTACGCCCGGTTTTTTCCGCCAGGAGATCCGTTCTTACCTTGAAAGCACCATCCCTTTCCATGATCTGCTGGCTGGCGATTCCTTCAAATTGATTGCGGCCAATAAAGTAGTCGCTATAGGTATAATCTTCATATCCATTGGCACCGGTCAGGTTAAGGTGATACCGGTCTGTGGCAAATTGTTTGCTGATTGTTTTGGGGCCGGTGTAAAAAAACTTACCGGCAAAAAAGCGGAGGCTGAGCCCGCCCTCTTTTGCATAATTAAAAAAGTATTTGCCGGTGAACGTGGTGCGAAGAAAATCTTTTCCCTGTTCGATTTTGAACTCACCCCGGTAGGGATAGAGTGCCCGGTTATTTTCAATCACGAGTTTCAGCTGGTTCAGGACCCGGTTCACATTATGTACCCGGTTTTTTGTACTGATCGTGGTATCGGTTCCGCTGATCACAGTATCCCGGTAAAATTTCAGGAAGTCCTCATTGATGAGATAGGATTTGAACTGAACAAAGCGCGTGAAATGCCCCCGGGGATTTCGTTCGGCCAGGGTCAGCCGGATGCCGGGTACGATCTTGCTGAAACTGAGAAACGTTTTATTCCCATCCTCGTCTGTAAAGCGATCCATGGTGAAACGGGAACCGCTGACACCAATATCCACTTTCCGGAAAACCGATTTCGGGTAGGCGCTGTAGTTCAGCAACCCTGTGCCATTTAAGTTTTTTGATCCTAATCCGTACAGGGCTGCGACCAGGAATTTGAAACGGTTGGGCGGGAGGCGGAGGTTCGTTATGACCGGACCTAACATTAATTTGTCATAACTGTTGAAACCCACCACCGGAAAGATATTTGTGACAGATTTTTTACCAGGGTTGCCTCCCTGCATTGCATTCCCGAATGCGGTAAGGGGATCCTGTACCTTGTTTCCTTTTTTAACCAGGGTTGGTAAATTTCCTTTTTGGTCCAGCAGGGCAAAAGCGGCATCCAGGCTTTTACCACTGGCTGCCTCTATTGTTTTTTTGAAATCTGCCGGGGACGGATGCCGGAATTTCCATTCGCTATAATAAGTCTGCATGGCTTTAAGAAACAGTTCCGTGCCCAGTTCTTTTTCCAGTAATTCCAGCCATTTAGCCGTTTTGTAATAAGCCACCAGGGCATAATTGGTTTCTGTAAAATCTTCTGCAGTTGTGGCAATGGGCTGGTCTTTCCTTTCGGCTACAAGGGTTTCCAGCAACACCTGTTCACCTGAATGGGTGTTGTGATGATTCTTGTTATACTGGTATTTATGTTCGTAGAAAGAATTGATGCCTTCGTCCATCCAGGGATAGTCCCGTTCATTGCTGGCCAATATCCCATAGAACCAATTATGTCCTACTTCATGTGCAATGGTATAGTCCAGTTCACGCTGACTGGGGCCGGGAGAAATTACGGTAATGGTGGGATATTCCATGCCACCACCAAAACTTTCGGGTCCCTGCACTACACTGACAACGGAGTACGGATATTCCCCCACTTCGGCAGAGTAATGCCGGATGGCTTCTTTTGCGAACCCGGTACTGTGTTTCCAGGTTTCCTTTTCGGCCGGGGTATAATAAGTGAACACCTCAATGATACGGCCGGAAGCCAGCTGGCAGGTATCAGCATTCACGATAAAACGCTTATCAGCAAACCAGGCAAAGTCGTGAATATTGGTTTGTTTGTAGGTCAGTATTTTGATTTCCTTCTCCGAGTCCGGGAACAAACGGTAACTGGTTTTTACCTGGCCCCCGGTTGTTTTCGTTTTTTGTTTAACAGGTTCCCAGTTGTAGCCGGCTCTTGTTTTCAGCCATTCTTTTTCATCTGCATTCTGTAATTCACCGGTCGCGGCCACCACGTAGTTTTTGGGCACGGTGATGTTCACTTCAAAGTTTCCGAACTCGCTGTAAAACTCTCCCTGGTCCAGGTAGGGCATGGGGTGCCAGCCTTCCCTGTCATAGACCGCAGGTTTGGGGTACCATTGGGAGGCCTGGTAACTTTGGCCGTCATGACCGCCCCTGGAGAAATTATAAGGAAGCTTTACGTGAAACGGGGTGGTAATCGTAACCGGTTGACCCGGCGCCAGCGGGCCGGGGAGTAACAGTTTTACGATATCGATATGCTGCGGGTGGTCTTCCAGTTGTGCTGTGATACCGTTGACTTTAAAATCCAGTTTATTGATATACCCCCGGTCTTCTTTCCCGGAGAAATAGAATTTCGTACTGCCATTGTCCAGCAATTGGTCACAGAATGCGGTCTTATCGTTTTTATAGGCATTGGGCCAGAGATGGAACCAGATAAAGTACAGGGTATCGGGAGAATTATTGATGTATTCGATTTTTTCAAAGCCGGAGAGGCTGTGTTCTTTGTCATCCAGGGAGACCTGGATGGTATAATTGACCTGCTGTTGCCAGTAGTTCAGTTGCCCGTTGGCAGTTGGCAACTGACAGCAGGGCTTCACAAGAAGACCGGCAAATATAAGAAGGAGGAGTACTTTCTTCAATGGGATAGACAGTTTCTCAAAAGTAGTTCTTTCCCGGGGGGATTGCAAGAAGTCAAAGTCAAAATTAAAAATTCAATTATCCTCTGATTGAACATTCTTTTCTCCTGTTGGTTCGTACCTGATCCTGAAGAATTACAATTACACGGAAGGCAGGCTACAAACTACTAACTATTTCCCCTTTCCCTTGAAGATGATCCTCACCGTATGAATCATAATCTTAAAATCCAGGATCAGTGAGATGTTTTCAATATACAATAAGTCGAATTTGCTGCGTTCGATCATCTGGTCCACGTTTTCTGCATAGCCAAACTGCACCATGCCCCAACTGCTGAGGCCGGGTTTAACTTTCAGCAGGTATTTGTAAAAGGGGTAACGGGCTATGATCTGGTCGATATAGTACCTTCTCTCGGGTCTTGGGCCTACCAGGCTCATTTCCCCGATCAGGATATTCCAGAGTTGCGGGAGTTCATCCAGGCGCCATTTACGCATCACTTTACCCCAACGGGTAATGCGCGGATCATTGACAGAAGAGAGCGCCGGCCCGTTTTCTTCCGCATCGCTCCACATGGAGCGGAACTTATATAACCTGAAGGGCCTGCCTTTATAACCTATTCTTTCCTGTGAATAAATGACAGGGCCTTTTGAGGAAAGTTTTACCCGGATGGCCACATAGAGCAGGAAGGGGGAGAGGAGCAGCAGGCCGAACAGGGAGGCACATACGTCGATCAGTCGTTTAATGTTTTGTTCCCATTGAAGCATCAGGCCGGTTTGGAGGTCGATCAGGGCGGCGCCCATCACATTGCTGGTTTTTACCGAACCGGAAAGGATATCGAGGGTGTTGGGCTGAATTTTTACTTCCACATCTTTTTCACTCAGCCTGTTGATGATTTTTTCGAGCAGGGGTTGTTCCGTTTTCTCGAGCGCCAGCACCACCAGCCTGATCTGGTGGTGGTCGATGATCCGTTCCAGTTCATCCACGGTGCCCAGTTTGGGCAGGAGTTTATGGATCCCGTTTTTACCGTTGCTGTCCGGCGTTACAAAACCGGTATAGCGGTAGCCTCCGTCGTGGAGGTTGGGTGCGGTCTCGCGGAAAATGCGGATAGCATTATCCTGGCTGCCCACCATCAGGGTATTAAAAAATACGTTGCCGCGGAGCAGCTGTCGTTTTACTTTTCGCAGGATGACCCAGCGGCCAATAAAGGTGAAAAGGAAATGAATGCCCAGCAGTACAAAGAAAGCATAATAGAAATAGGCATACCCGTTTACCGGGTCACGATCGTTGAACACAAAAACGGTGAACAATGCGATGGTCCCGATCAGGCTGCAGACAAAGGTCAGGGTGAATTCAGCCAGTCTTGATTTTTTGTAGAGCTGGTTATAGGTCCCGGCAAGAGTATAGAGGATAAGCCAGCCGGATGGTACTGCCAGGAGGATATAGGTCCAGGAAGTGGTGCTGATCGGATAGGCACCCGTGTCATTCAGCATCCAGCTGCGCCAGGTATAATAACAAAGCCAGGCCAGCGCTCCGGTCAGGTAATCCGCCGCCACATATACTCCCAGTGATATTTGTTTGCCGGGTTGCATTAATGGGAAATCACATTGGTGCCGATCTTCTCCAGGATCTGGTGGGCCACATCCATTGCCATCAGGCCATCCATTTCAGATACCAGGGTCTTGGTATTGTTCAGGATCGCGTTTTTGAATTCCTCCAGTTCCATTTTGATGGCATTTACTTCGGGAATAACAGGGTTTGCCATGGCTATGGTCTTTTTCCCCGCCGGGGTTTCGATGTCGAAGGCGAATACATTGCCGTCACCCGGTTCTTTCAGTTTGATGATCTCTGTCTTCTTATTCAGGAAATCAATCCCGATATAGGAGTCTTTCTGGAAAAGGCGGATCTTCCGCATTTTTTTCATCGAGATACGGCTGCTGGTCAGATTGGCCACGCAACCGTTGTGGAATTCAATACGTACATTGGCAATATCCGGTGTTTCGGTCATCACCCCCACACCACTGGCGGAAATGCTTTTTACATCACTTTTTACAATACTCAGGATAATGTCGATGTCATGGATCATCAGGTCGAGGATCACACTTACCTCGGTCCCTCTCGGGTTGAACTGGGCCAGGCGGTGCACTTCGATAAACATGGGTTTTAATTCCATGTCCTTTACTGCCAGGTAAGCCGGGTTAAAGCGTTCCACATGTCCCACCTGTAACTTGACCCCGGATTCAGCGACCAGTTTGACCAGTTGGCGGGCCTCCTCCATGGTATTGGCGAGGGGTTTTTCCACGAAAACGTGTTTTCCTTTTTTGATGGCCTTCTCACACCACTCGAAATGGAAATCAGTGGGCGTCACCACATCAATGGCATCACAGGAATCCATCAGGGCATCCGGATCGAGGAAACGCGGGAGCTGGTATTTTTCGGCTACTTCTTTTGCGGTCTCGTCATGCGGGTCATAAAAACCGACCAGCTCCACGCCGGGGATCTCTTTCCAGTTGTTCAGGTGAAATTTTCCAAGGTGGCCAACGCCAAAAACGCCAATCGTAAGCATATCAGGTAATTAATCCTGCAAAGATAAAGATTGGCTGCTGCCGGAACGTGATAGTTATGAACAGTTGTCAGTTCAGCAGGGGAGATTGCTGCACATACGCGGGATGGTAAATAAAAACGCAGGTGCCGTTTTTTATGCTGTTGATGATTGGTCCGGAGAGGGACATGGGTACAGCCGGGCAACCCTGGCTGCGACCGATATAACCCTGGGCATTGGCCAGTGCTTCGTTCACATAGGGGGCGCCGTGAATCACAATTCCCCGCTGGCAGGCTTTATCGTTAATCCCTCTTTCGATCCCTTCCAGTTTCAATGAATACCCGTTGTGGCCTTCATAGGTTTCCCGGGTAATATAGAAACCCGGACTGCTTTTATAGGAGGAAGGGTTGTTGGAAAAGGAAAGGGCCAGCTCCCGGCCGGTGTTTCTGCCATGAGCCACCAGGGTATTAAAGAGTACCCTGTACTGGCTGAGGTCGATGATGAATAACCTTTTTTGACTGCTGGGCCTGGAGAAATCGATAATAGAAATGATGGAATCGTTGAACAATCTTCCTTCATTTACCAGTTTGTCGAATCCTTTTTTCGCATAGTCATAGGCATCCCGGCTCAGCCCTTTCAGGTTCAGGTGGAGGCTGTCGTAAACCGATTTTATTTCCGGCATAACATACAGGGGACCTGGATTGACACTGATTGCGGAATCACCAGGATAAAGGAACATCCGGGCATTATGACCGGCCGATCTGGCAAAACCAAAGGATAAATGCAGGATACCGATGACGAGTGAGGATATAAAAAGATAAAGACCACGCAGGCGTTTTTTCATAGCTATTGCTTTAATCAGGAACCCAAAGCGAAACAATTGCTCATTAGACGCCCGAACGGAACTTTTATTGTCCGGGATCGCTTAACCCTGGTCAATAAAAATTCACTGAATTCTCCCCTCCGGCGGTTCTGCCATTTTACTGCCAATTTAAGCCCGGTTATTAACAAAGATTTATGATACCGGGGTACATCGATGGCCTTAATCAAGGCCGGGAATGTTTCTCATCCTGTTTTCTGCAGGGGGATGCTAACAAGCACTTCGCAACCTTCCCCCGGGGCCGCTCTCAATTTAAATTCTCCGGAAAACGCTTTCGCACGGCGGCGGATATTTTCCAAACCGATTCCTTTCCGGCGGATTGAGGGATCAAAGCCTATTCCGTTATCAGTGATGCGGAAATTCAACATTCCTTTTTTCTCTTTGAGACTTATTTTTATCTCGCTGGCTTCCGAATACTTGATGATATTATTCAGTTGTTCCTGCAGGATCCGGTACAGGTTGGTCTGCAGTTCCGTGTCAATCTGCAGTTCTTTCACATCTTTTATATCAAGACTGATATGCAATTTATTCCCCGGGATCGTATCCAGTAAGGACCTGAATATTTCTTCCAGTGACATTTCACGACTGGAAGCCGGTGCCAGCTGGTGTGACAGTTTCCTGATCTCCTGGATGGCTTCCCGTACATGGCTCTCACATTTCTGCAATTCAGTTGCCGGCGCGGACGAGGCTGCTTTTTGTTTGTCCATGCCAAATGACAGGTACATCAGCGAAGCCGCCAACAGCTGGTTGACGTTGTCATGTAATTCCATACCGATCTGGTTCCATTCTTTTTCCCGGGCTTCTATAACGGCTTTTTCAATCCTGGAAGCAAACTCTATTTCCTGGGTGATATCTGACATGGAGCCGATCATCCGTTCCGGGTTTCCCTTCCCGTTATACAGGACAAAGGCCCTGTCCTTTACATATTTGTAGCTGCCATCCGCACACCTGAACCGGTATTCCAGCTGAACCGATTCCTTTTGTTTCAGGAATGCTGCTTTCAGTGTTTTTATGACCCGTTCAAAATCATCCGGGTAAATGTTCTTCTTCCACCATTGTTCCACATTCTTAATGCTGTTGATATGGTACCCGAATGTTTTGGCCAGTCCCTGGTTATATATGATCTCACTGGTGTCGATCTGCCAGTCCCAGATCGTATCACTGGAAGCCCTTGTCAGCAGGTCATACCGTTCGAGTGCTTCTGCCCTGGCCACTTCTGCTTCTTTCCGTTTCGTGATATCGGAACGGATCGTGATGAACTGGAACGGCTTGCCCTGTTCATCCAGGAAGGGTACGATCGTTGTATCCACCCAGTGGAAGGAACCATTTTTTGCTTTATTGCGGAACTCACCCCTCCATACCTTTCCCTGTAAAACTGTTTCCCACAGAATCCGGTAATGTTCGTTACTGTGGTAACCGGATTTCAGCAGGTTATGGCCCTTGTCTTTCAGTTCTTCCCTGCTGTAACCGCTAATCGTTAAAAAATTATCATTGGCGAACTGGATATTCCCGGCCGCATCTGATACATCCACGATGGAAGACTGGTTAAGTGCATAGATATAATCCCTTACCTGTTTTTCGGCTTTTTTCCTTTCCTGCTCATTTTCTACGGCCTGAAGGGCAAATGAAAGTTCACGGGTTACGTCCCTGAGCAGTTCAATTTCTTCCGGATTGAAGTATTCTTTGGCCGGGGCATAAAGCGTAAAGACCGCGTATATGTTGCCCCCTTTTTTTACCGGCAGGGCAATCAGGGAACGGAATCCTCTTTCCAGGGATAATTCTTTCCAGGGGACCATCCGGGGGTCATTTTCAATATCATTGCAGAACACCACTTTATCTTCCCGCAGGGAGGTACCCGTCGGGCCCCTGCCCTCCGGAATATCTTCAACAGAGATAGGCCGGATTTTACTGAGAAAACCGGTTTCCTCCCCGGAATGTACCAGCGGGATGACCTTTTTTGAATCGTTGTCAACCTTACCCAGCCAGGCCATTTTGAAATGGCCGAATTCAACAGCGATGCGGCAGGTTTCGCGCAGGATCTCATCTTCATCCTTTGCGTGGATGATCATCTGGTTGATATGACTGATAAACGCATAGAGCCGGTTGGCTTTATTCAATTCCTCTTCCGTTTTTTTCAATACGGAGATATCCATATAGGTTCCCAGCACACCAATGATCTCACCCTGGGAATCCCGCAATGGTATTTTACTGGTGAGAATGGTGATGCGATTTCCGTCGGGCGTGCTTTGTTCTTCTTCTATATTAATTTTTCCTGTTCCTGTCCTGATCACCTGCAGATCATCCCGGCGGTATAATTCTGCCTGTTCTTTCCAGGCCATCCTGTAATCGTCTTTCCCGATCACATCCGCAGGCGTCTTATAGCCGCCATCGCGGGCAAATATTTCGTTACAGCCCATGTAAACAAGGTCGATATCCTTCCAGAATACCCGTACCGGGATGGTCCTGATAATGTCTTCGGTAATTTGTTTGGAAGCGTGAAGCGCTTCTTCCATCATTTTATGTTCTGTAACATCGGTAGTAAAGCCATGCCAGAGAACGGAACCGTCTTCTTCCTGCTGGGGCACTGCATTGCTGTACAGGGTACGGATCGTATCATCCTTAAGCCTGATCCGGAACTCATGGTGCCAGGGGATCAGGTACCTGGCGGATTCCGCAAGGGAAGCGATGATGCCCGGATTATCATCGGGGTGATGCATGTCAAATACAACGGAAGCATCCCTGCAGGCTTCTTCCGGGCTCAGTTCATATATATCACGGATCGCTTCACTGACATAAGGAAAAGCAGAACTGCCATCCGGGTTGAGGCGGTACTGGAAAATAACACCCGGCACACTGGCTGCGATCTTATTGATCCGTTCAAGGGCTTCTTTTTGTTTTATTTCTGCCTGCTTCCTGGCGGTGATGTCCTGGGTCGTTCCGATGGACGATATAGGTTCGCCCTGCGCGTTGTAAATCGTTTCACATTGCTCGTGCAGGTATTTGGTTTTGTTCCCGTCCAGTATGATCCGGTGCTCAATATCATAACGGGTATGGTTTTTTACGGATTCTGTATATACACGATTGACAAATTCCCGGTCATCGGGGTGAACCAATGAAAGGAATGTTTCATAACTGTGGGGTGTTTCACCCGGGTTTACTCCGAAAATTCTGTAGTTTTCTTCCGACCAGCTGAGAAGGTTCTGTGCATGATCCAGTTCCCAGCTCCCGATATGGGCAACCCGCTGTGCTTCATTGAGGCTTGATTCGCTTTTCCTGAGGGCCGCTTCAGTTTTTTTGAGGTTAGTGATATCCATCAGCGTAACCAGCAGGTCTTCTGCCAATGCATTTCCGGATACCAGTATGGTACGGCTTTCTCCATTCTTGCAGGTGACGGTGAATTCCTGCTGATCTGTTTTGGCATGCATCCCGACCGCCTGCTGCCATTTCCCGTTCCAGGCATTGAGGTTTTTTCCCTGGCAGTCTTTGTCCGGGCAGGTAAGTATCCACCACTCTTCAAAAGAAGAGAAGTCGCGGCTGCTGTAGCCAAATATTGTTTCAAATGAATGATTATAGTTTAAAAGTTTACCGCTTTTGTCGATATAGACCATGGGTACCGTAGCAGAATGAAACAGGCTTTCAAACTGGGCCCTGCTTTTCTGGGCTTCCCGGTTCCGTTCTTCCAGCGTATCCAGCATATTGTCAAATTCCTTTGCCAGGATCGCGGCTTCGTCCCCGCCGGTCAGCCTGGACCGTGCTGTTGAATCTCCTTTGCTTACTATGTTAATTGTGTCCTGTACTGCATACAACCTGCGAGTGATCCGGATGCCCATCCACCAGGCTATGACGGTTCCGATGCTGATGGCAATAAGCGCGTACAGGATACCGCTAAGCGTGATTCCGATTAACTGGTTGCTTGCTTTTTTCTGGCTAAGCCCTACCCGGATCCAGCCAACCTGTCTGCCACCCAGCATCGCCGGGGCTGCAACATCCACCAAATCCGGCCCCTTACTGATCACGGTCAGTTTTTTATCCCGGGGAAGGTCCAGTAAATACTGGCCCGCCCGGGTATGATCGGTATGACCCAGTATAAGGCCTGTCATATCCGTAAGAATTGCATAGTCCAGTTCGGGATACCGCTTCTGGGCATCTACCAGTTCCTGCAACCCGGCAACGTCATTTGCGGCCAGCCATTCTGCCGCGGAAGTGGAAAGACTTTGGGAAAGTGCAACCGCATGCTCCTCCTGTTGCTGCCTGAGCATTTTACGCTGACGGCTGACCAGGTCTGCAATAAAAAGTGTCATGAGGATGGCGTGCACCAGTGCCACTCCCAGTATCAGTTGCCCCGCAATGTTCCAAAGAAAAAAATGCGCGGTACTTTTTGTTTTCATAATGATTCAATTTTATGAACCTCTTTTTCAAACTTCCTGATATAGGCTTCAACTATGGCGTAATCAGCATCGGTGGCGGCCCTGAAATAGAGGGTCTCCATGCCGGAAAGAACCTTTCTGCCTTCTTCCGTATCAGAGAGTGAGGATAAGTAACCCTGCAGTTTTCTACTGATCTCCTCCGGAATATCGTTCCTGACCATGACTGAATTGCTGATAAGGCTTTCCGTTTCCCAGATGGCTTCCAGTTCGGCACTCTCCGCAGGATGATCTTTTTGAAACGCTCTCCAGGGCGGAGGCCAGGTAGCACCTGCAGCCGTTTTTTTCAGGTAAACATTCATGATGGAGGATTCCTGTGAACCGACGAAAAGACTTTTGATCTCAGTCCGGACATCGATACCATGTACATGCAGGTAATATTCGGGCAGGATACAGGCTGCCAGGGCTGTACGGGAGGGATAGCTGACTGTTTTTCCCCGCAGGTCACCGGGAACCCTGATTCCGCCATCTTTCCGGACAATAAACAGGCCTTTAAAATCAGCGGGGTCACCGGCGGTGGCAATAACATGGTAACCGGTTTTCATGGCCTGCAGGGTTTGCAGCGGATTAGGTAAAAGAATTTCAGGCTGACGATCCACGATTTTTTTTTCATACCGTTGATAGTCTCTTGAAGCCTCCAGGATAAACTGAATGCCGTTCATTCTTTTATTCAGGTAATCCATGAGGGGTTGATAAGCTGTGATCATTTTGGCCGGGTTATACAGCGGATGTACTGCAAAATGCAGGACTGTTGAAGGCTGTACAGGTCCTTTGTTTCCGTAGAGAGGCCCAGCTGGTTTCTTTTGCTGCCGGCAACCCGCTGAAAAGATCAGCAGACAAATCAGCAAGACCCCGGTGATGACCGGCCAGGCGCTGGGGAAGAGTCCGAAGGCCGGAACAATATGTCGGGAAATTCTATTAGGGGGAAGGCATACTTTTCGATGGCAACCCGGTTGTGAAGTTGTTACAGGGAGGGGAGGGTAGCTGGGTGGCATGACGAACATGCAATAGATTATATATTAAAATAACGTTTTTTAAAAGAAAATGGATATGACTTTTTTTAGCCAGGAATATGACTTAGACCGGGGCTGGTAAACAAAAAGCCCATTTTGGAGGTGAAAACCTGAAAAAGTGCGGAAATATTCAAGACTTTGGTCTCACAATGCTGAGGAATGACCGGGCTTACGAACTCCGGTGATCCGGTGAGGGTAACCGGGGTTCTACCCAACCGGGAACCGGGTGACAATATTTTTAGAGTGGCTTAAGAGAGCCAGGATTCTTTCCAGTGTTGCCTTTTTCAGGTTTTTCTCCCTTTTCAGGGCTTCAGTTTTCGAATCCAGTTCTTCCACATA
>JBBIGW010000042.1:0-23960 GCA_037447355.1 Bacteroidia bacterium
AATGGTACCGGCACCGCAAAAAAAAAACCCGTATGAAAAATTCCCGCTTTTTCCTGCTCACCTGTTTTTGTGTTTGCCTGGGCGCCTGCCATACCGGGCCCGCCCCTTTTGTCTATGGAAAAGATATCTGTTATACCTGCAAGATGGGGATCATGGATCCCAGATTCGGGGCTGAACTGATCACTAAAAAAGGGAAGCTGTACAAATTTGATGATGTGATCTGCCTGAACCATTACCTGCATTCCGGTGCCACGGAAGAAAAGGAAATCCGGCAAACCGTGGTGGTTAATTTTGAAAAGGAAAATGACTTCCTCGATATTCATACTGTTAGCTTCCTGGTTTCCCCGGATTTAAAAAGCCCGATGGGCAGCCAGGCGGCCGCTTTTACCTCGAAAGAAAACGCGCAAAAGCGAAACACCGATAATAAAGGCCGGTTGCTGACCTGGAAAGAACTCTCAGCCAAGCTGGAATAATTCCATGAAAACTTTTTTTACCATACTCTGTTGTTCCTGGGTGCTTGCTGCAGCCGGCAACAGTATTCTTGTGGGCCCGGGGTTACCGGTCTGTTCCCTGAAAAAAGCGATTGAACTGGCCCGTGACAGGGATACGATCCGGTTGCAGGCCGGGCTGTACAAAGAGGGCGCGATCATCCTGACCAAATCCCTGACCCTGATCGGGGACAATAACCCGGTCCTGGACGGGGAAAAAAAATACGAGATCCTCCTGATCAGCGGAAAGAATATATCGGTGCAGGGCATTGTATTCCGTAACTCGGGCTATTCCGCCATGAATGATTATGCCGCTATCAAACTCGTGGATTGCAACGGGGTAACCCTCGACAGGAATACCATCCTGAATGCCTATTTCGCAATCCATATTTCAAACAGTGTGAACAGCATTGTCCGGAACAACCGCATCAGCGGGGTACCGGCTTCCGAACAACTGACCGGCAACGGGATCCATCTCTGGAAATCCGACCACGCCCTCATTGAAAACAACCATGTGCAGGGTCACCGGGACGGTATTTATTTTGAATTTGTAACCGCCTCCACCATCCTCAATAACCTGAGCGAAAAGAATATCCGGTACGGGCTTCACTTTATGTTTTCCAATGATGATACCTACCGCAACAATATTTTCCGGGATAACGGCGCCGGGGTGGCCGTCATGTATTCCAAAAAAGTGCGGATGGAGAAAAACCATTTTGAAGAGAATTGGGGGGCATCGGCCTACGGGATCCTGCTGAAAGACATTACAGACAGCTATATCGGGCAGAACAGTTTCCTGAAAAACACCGTGGGCATCCATATGGAAGGCAGCAGCCGGATCGAGATCCGGCAAAACCAGTTCCGGAACAACGGCTGGGCCATTAAAGTACAGGCCAGTTGCGATGATAATTTCTTTCACCACAATAATTTCACCGGGAACAGTTTTGATGTGGGCACGAACGGCACCCTGGTGCTGAACAAATTTGAAAACAATTACTGGGACAAATACGATGGCTATGATATGAACAAAGACGGCGTCGGGGATATTCCCTATCACCCGGTAAGCATGTATTCCATGATCGTGGAGCAGAATCCCACCACGCTGATGTTGTTCCGCAGCTTCATGGTGTCCCTGCTGGACAAGGCCGAGAAAGCCATCCCGAGCCTGACTCCCGAAAATCTGTTTGACAATAAACCAATGATGAAAAAAATTTCCTTATGATCCGCATTGAACAGGTGAATAAAAAATTCCGCCGGCTGCAGGTGCTGGAAAACATCTCCGCCCGGTTTGAGCAGGGCCAGGTCATTGCCCTGATCGGCCCGAACGGGTCGGGGAAAACCACCCTGATCAAATCCATCCTGGGCATGGTCCGGCCCGACAGCGGGAAGATCTTTGTAAAGGACCAGCAGGTGAACGGCGATCCGGCTTACCGGAAAGATATCGGCTATATGCCGCAGATCGGGCGCTATCCCGACAATATGAAAGTGGGACAGTTGTTCCGGATGATGACAAAGATCCGGGATGCCGCGCCTCCCGGGCTGGATGAGGACCTGTACCGGCAGTTCGGCATTCCGTCTATAACAGAGAAGCCGATGCGCACATTAAGCGGGGGTACCCGGCAGAAAGTAAGCGCGGCCCTGGCTTTTTTGTTCAATCCTCCGATCCTGATCCTTGATGAACCCACGGCCGGGCTGGACCCCTTGTCATCGGAGATCCTGAAGGAAAAGATCATCGCGGAAAAAAAGAAGAACAAACTGATCCTGATCACCTCCCATGTCCTGAGCGACCTGGAAGAACTGACCACCCATATCATGTACCTGCAGGAAGGGAAAATGCAGTTCCTGAAAGACCTGCAAACCCTGCAGGAAGAAACCGGGGAACTGAAGCTGAGTAAAGCCATCGCCCGGGTGATGCGGGGGTATGATACAAACAATGAATGGATCGATCAGCTTTTTGCTGTTGAAAAAAATAATGAAACACCTGCAAAATAAAAAGTATGCTGAAACTATCCCGGTATGTGCTGTATGATATCCTGCGGAATAAGATCGTCATTGCGTATACGATTTTCCTCTTCATCGTATCCTTCAGCATGTTCCGCATGGAGGAAAACGGCAGCAAGGCCCTGCTCAGCCTCCTGAGTATTGTACTCATCGTACTGCCCCTGGTCAGCCTGGTCTTTACCACTATCCATTATTTTAATTCCTACGAATTTATTGAGCTGATGCTGTCACAACCCCTCAGCCGTACGCGGATCCTGCTGAGTGAATATGCCGGCCTGTGCATTTCCCTGCTCAGCGCCTTCTGGATGGGTGTCGGGATACCCGTGCTGGTCTTTTCCCCGGACCCCACCGGCCTCGCCCTCCTGTTCACCGGAACCTCGCTGACCGTGGTATTCACGAGTATCGCCTTCCTGGCCGCGGTACGTTCAAAGGACAAGGCCAGGGGTATCGGCATCGCACTCCTGCTCTGGTTTTACTTCGCCCTGATCTACGACGGGCTGGTATTACTCACCCTTTTTGCCTTCAGTGATTATCCCATGGAAAAATTTACCCTGCTGCTGTCGGCCCTCAACCCGATCGACCTGGGACGAATTTTCATAATGCTGAAAATGGATATCAGTGCCCTGATGGGTTATACCGGCGCCCTGTACAAAGATTTCTTCGGAAGCGGGCAGGGCGTTCTCTTCACTGCAGGGATCATGGGACTCTGGGCCATTCTGCCCCTGTGGCTGGCGCTCCGCAGTTTCAAGCGAAAAGATATGTAAATGAATTTTTCAATAAAAACGATTACCATGAATGAACTTCTCACCCAAAGCCTGGCACAGATCGTAACCGGTCATCACCGCAGCGCTGCTGTATTCGAAAAATATCACCTGGATTTTTGCTGCAAGGGCAAACGCTCCCTGGAAAAAGCCTGCCTCGATCAGCATATCCCGGCTGAAAATGTGCTGGCCGAACTGGAGCAATTACTGCACGAAGAAACAACCCGTGTTACCAGCTTCCCGTTTGACAAACTCACCCTTACCCAGCTGAGTGCCTATATTACAGACACCCATCACAGTTATGTGAAGAAAGAATTGCCCTCACTCTTTGCCTATGCCCAAAAAGTGGCATCCAAACACGGGGAACGTCATCCCGAACTGTTTGGCATCTTCGAAAAAGTGGCGGACCTCAAAGAAGAACTGGACAGGCACCTGGAAAAAGAAGAGCAGCTCCTCTTCCCCCGGATCGTGGAGATTGAGCAACTGGCTTTGCATCAAAAAAGCGGCTCCCACCTGGCTAACGGTTACCTGCAGGCGCCGATCGGGATAATGGAACAGGAACATGATCATGCCGGGGCCCTCCTGGCTGAGATCAGGCAGCTCTCCGATAATTATACCCTGCCGGCCGATGCCTGCACCACTTATAAATTACTGTACGCTTCCCTGCAGGCTTTTGAAGCAGACCTCCACCAGCATATACACCTCGAGAACAACCTGCTTTTCCCGAAGAGCGCGGAGTTACTCAGTCAACTGAATAATGCAGTTCCCGGGCAACCCCGATAAGTCTATTAATAATATAGACTTTGTGACTTCAATCAGGACCTGGCTTGACCCCGGTCATTACCCGCCGCGATGGGGAAGGATATTTTCGCCTCCTTAAGCCGGGATGCGTATGATCAGAATTTATACTTTTTCAGCACTGCTGATTTCTTATTTCGTTTACAGTCTCGCGGTCTATACCCGGGGTACGGATGAAACCGCTCCCGGGCCATTGCCTGGCAAACCGGAAGTAACGCTGGGAAAAAAGATTTACCAGGAAAAAAACTGCAGTTCCTGCCACCAGCTCTACGGGCTGGGTGGTTACCTGGGCCCCGAACTCACCACCGCTTTTAGTGACCCGGGCAGGGGCGAACTTTACCTGCGTGTATTCCTGCAAAACGGGGGACCCCGTATGCCGAAATTTGATTTTACGGAGAAAGAGATCAACAGCATCATCCGCTACCTGGAGTATATCGACCATTCTGCCATAACATACCGGAAAAAATGATTGTATCCCCCGCACAACTGCCCGTTCCTGACCGCTACAGTACGGATAATAAGTCAAGGTCCTATTTAATGCTGAGCCTTTGCTACCTGTTATTGGGTTTATTACTGGGCACATTAGGGGCATTCCAGTACCTGCTTCCCGACCTGCTTAAAAACAAAATTTCATTTCAACAGGCAAGGCCGCTCCATGTCTACCTGGTGATTAGCTGGATCTTCACCGCGGCGCAGGGAGGCCTGTATTATTACCTGCCCCGGGTGGCCGGGCGGGAACTCCGCTGGAAACAGGGTATTACCGTGCAGTTGCTGCTCCAGCTGTGTACATCCATTCTGATCATCGTATCTTTTTTTGACGGCCAGTTTGGCGGGCGTGAATATTTTGAATTCCCACCCTGGCTGGGCCTGGGGATTGCCCTGTCCTGGCTGCCCCTGCTGATCAACTTTTTCCTGACCCTGCGCCCGGATTATAAGACAGCGCCGGTTTATATCTGGAGCTGGAGCACCGGGCTGGTATTCTTCATGATCACCTTATCTGAATCCTATTTATGGATCTTTGATTATTTCAACGGGAATATCGTCCGGGATATGACGGTGCAGTGGAAAGCCATGGGCTCCATGGTGGGAAGCTGGAATATGCTGGTCTATGGCACGGGTATGTACATCATGGAACGGATCAGCGGTGACAAAGGCCCCTGCCGTTCCAGAACCGGTTACTTTTTTTATTTTCTCGGGCTCACCAACCTGATGTTCAACTGGGGTCACCATACCTATATCATACCCGCCGCTCCCTGGGTCAGGACGGTTTCCTATCTGATCAGCATGACCGAACTGCTGATACTCGGAAAGATCATCTGGCAATGGAAGAGTACCCTGAAGGAAGCCCGGAAAAACTACCACCATATCGCTTACCGGCTGCTGGTATTTGCCGATGCCTGGATCTTCCTGAACCTGGTATTGGCGATCCTGATTTCGGTTCCGGCGCTGAACTATTATACCCATGGTACACATATAACGGTGGCGCATGCGATGGGTACCACCATCGGGATCAATACCATGCTGCTGATGGCCTCCGTATTTTTTATCCTGAAAACCGAAAATGAAGAAGGGATGGGATCCGGCAGGAAAACCATCCATGCGGGGATCCTGATCTCGAATGCAGCCCTCGCTGTTTTCTGGGGCTCCCTGGTCGCCAGCGGTATCCTGAAGATCAGCAGCAGCCTGAATAAGGAAAGCTTTTCCTATACCATGACAAAGAGTATTCCTTTTTTCAAACTCTTTACTTATAGCGGAGCGGCCATTACGGCCGGCCTGCTGCTCCTCGTTTTCAAAGCACTATGGCTGCTGTACCCGGAGCCGGAGCCATTGCCGCCTGCTGACTGAACAAGGACCCGGGTGCCTGCAAAATGATGCAATGGCCACCAAGCCGGTCACCAGGCTTCAACAGGTGAATAACTGTAAAAGTTACATCAATAAAACACCCGTTCCCGCTGATAAAAATCAGGAAACCGGTTCATGCGTATCATATCTTCTCCTGAACCCGGGAGCGGATATTACGGCTGTCAACAATATTATTCACCCTTAAAAATTGCATTATGGAAACCAAAGCATTAGACAAACCCAGAACCTCCTGGCCGACTTTGTTTGACCCGGGGTGGATGGAAAAATTTTTCAATGCCCCGATCGATGAATTCTTCAACATGGGCAAAGTCATGAATGTACCGGCCGTCAATGTATCAGAGACCGATAAAGAATTTAAACTTTGCGTGGCAGCACCCGGCATGGACAAAAAAGATTTTAAGGTGGAAGCCTTTGATGAAATGCTGACCATCAGCGCGGAAAAAGAAAAAGAAGAGAAAAAAGAAGAAAAGAACGGACGCTTCAACCGCCGGGAATACAATTACAGCAGCTGGACCCGGAGTTTCACCCTTCCTGAAAACTGTGATACATCAAAAATCAATGCGGAGTACAAGAACGGAGAATTGCTGATCTTAATTCCGAAACTGGAAATCAACCAGCCGAAAAAAATCAAAAATATTTCGGTGAATTGACGGGATCTGTCTGAATGACAACCCCCGCCAGTAGCTGAAAGGCGGGGGTTTTTATTGCCTGATAATTTAACGCATTGCCGGCAGGGGCAACCGTATCCTCAATAAAGCAGGTTCTTCAGTTTTTCAATATTACTGATACTGATCTTACCGTCCTTGATCTCAATGAGTTTCTCGGATTTGAAATCACTCAGCGTACGGATCAGTGATTCCGTAGCGGTACCCACATAGTGGGCGATATCTTCCCTTGAAATTTCAATGGGTTTGTTTTCGCCGGCGCTGTTGAATTTGCCGTGGATATCCACGAGTGCCTTCGCCACCCGTTTGCGCAGGGAACTGTAGGCGAGGCTGAGCAGTCTTTCCTCTTTCTCTTTTACGTTCTGGGTAATGATCCGGATAAACTTGGAGGCCACCGCGATATTCCCGTCGATCATCTGCTGGAAATCCTCCCGGGGTACCTGTACGATTTCTGTATCCTCCAGGGCCACGGCCGAGTCATCGTAATTCTTTTCCTCGATCAGCGCGGGATAACCGATAAAATCCCCGTCACTGTACAGGTCGGTGATATACTCTTTTCCGTCTTCGTGTGTCTTAAATCCTTTCACTTTTCCTTTCACTATGTAATACAGGAACCGGGGACGCTTGCCCTCCGCATAGATCACCTGCTTTTTAGTGTACAGTTCGGAATTATAATTATCGGGGTTGAACTGGAGCATGCCGGATTCCCGCAGGTCATTGGCCAGTTCGCTCAGACCCTTGCCACTGGCATTGTAGTTCTTCTGGAGCACCTCGTATTTCTTCAACCTCGATTCGATCGCATTCATCAGTTCGATCTCTTCAAAGGGTTTGGTGATATAATCATCGGCCCCCATTTCCATTCCTTTCCGGAGATCACTGCGTTCGGCCTTGGCGGTCAGGAAGATGAGGGGAATATTTTCCGTTTCAGGATTCTTCCGGAGCAGGTGCAGCACCCCGTATCCATCCAGTTCAGGCATCATAATATCACAAACAATCAGGTCGGGTTTGTCGGCCAGGGCCGCTTCCACCCCCCTTTTCCCGTTCTCGGCCGTCAGTGTTCTGTATCCACCCAGGGACAGAATTTCGGCGGTATTCTCCCTGATATCTTCGTTGTCATCAATAATGAGTATCGTTCTTTGCGGCATATTGCGGTTTTTGGTTTCTAAAACTCATGCAAAATAGGCAAAACCAACCTTTTGATAAAAATCAGTTTCCCGGCTGAACTTTCTCATCCCCCTCCCGGGTCCCCCCAACTATTTTAGCAACTTCAATATTTTTTCACCTGACATGGCTTCACCAGTACTTACTGACGGCAAAACCCTCTGTTACCATTGCGGCGAGACCTGCCTGAATACCAAAATACATTCAGCGGAAAAGGTTTTTTGCTGTGAAGGCTGTAAAATGGTGTTCCAGATCCTGAACCAGAGCGAGCTCTGTGATTATTACAACCTCAACGAAAACCCGGGGATCAACCAGCGGATAAAGGTCCGGAAGGATAAATTCGCGTTCCTGGAAGATGAAAAAATCCAGTTGCAACTGATCAGTTTCCAGGATGAAAAGCAGGTACATATTACGTTTTACCTGCCCCAGATGCACTGCAGTTCCTGCCTCTACCTGCTGGAGAACCTGCACCGGCTGAACCGGGCTGTGGTATCCAGCAAGGTCAATTTTACCCGGAAAGAAGCGGATATCGTCTTCCTGAAAGACAAAACCAGCCTGCGGGAAGTGGCCGAAACCCTGACCAGTATCGGTTATGAACCCTATATCAGCCTGAATGACCTGAAGGAGAAAAGGCCGGCTATTGACCGGAGCATGATCTACCAGATCGGTGTAGCCGGGTTTGCATTCGGGAATATCATGCTGATGAGTTTCCCGGAATACCTCGGTATTGATGCCAGTGAAAAGGGACTGCTGAACATATTCCGCTGGGCCAATTTCGGCCTGGCTATACCGGTATTATTGTATTCCGCCCTGCCCTTTTATATTTCTTCCTGGAAAAGCCTGAAACATAAATTCCTGAACATTGACGCCCCCATCGCCCTGGCGGTGATCATCACTTTTATCCGCAGTGCCTTTGAAGTGATCAGCGGGACCGGTGGGGGCTATTTTGATTCCATGACGGGGATCGTTTTTTTTATGTTAGCCGGCCGCATCTTACAGGATAAAACCTACCGGCAGCTTTCCTTTGAGCGTGACTATACCTCCTATTTTCCCATTGCTATTTCGGTACTGAAAGACGGCAGGGAAATACCCACAGCCCTGCCGGATATCAAACCCGGGGATACCCTGCTCATCCATAACGAAGAACTGATACCTGCCGACGGGATCCTGACCCGGGGCAAGGCCTTTATCGATTACAGTTTTGTGACCGGCGAATCCCTGCCCGTACTGAAAGATATGGGAGAGATCGTATATGCCGGGGGCAAACAAACCGAAGGCAATATCGAGATCCTCGTGGTAAAAGAAGTCACCCAGAGCTACCTGACCAAATTGTGGAACCGGGATGAATTCAAAGAACAGGAAGAGATCAATACCCGGTCCTTTGTACACCTGCTCAGCCGTTATTTCACTTTTATTTTATTGGGGATTGCAGCTATTACCGCCGTGTACTGGCAATTGAATGAACCGGCCAGGATGTGGCCCGCTATTACATCCATCTTTATTATCGCCTGTCCCTGCGCCCTGTTCCTGTCCAATACATTTACCAATGGAAATATCCTGCGGATCCTGGGCCGGAACCACCTGTACCTCCGGAATGCACAAACCATTGAAGATATGGGACGGGCCACCCATATCGTGTTTGACAAAACCGGTACACTGACCTCTTCCCGGCAACAGGATATCGAATACGAAGGCCTTCCACTTTCAGCAGATCAGTTACAGCAGGTGGCCGCCCTCGCGGATCAGTCAAATCACCCCCTCAGCAAGGCGCTGGCACATCATATAGGCCGGACCCGGCATATTGAATTTTCCCGGTTTAAAGAATTCGCCGGAAAGGGAATTGAAGGGGAAACCGAACAGGAGTCTATCCGGCTGGGATCCTATAACTGGGTAACGGGTAATACGGGTCATCATTCCGGAACCAGCGTGTTTGTGCGTTTTGGGGATGAAGTGTATGGCCAGTTCCGGTTCAGCAACCATTACCGGGAAGCCATACCGGCCCTGATCCAGGACCTTCGGAAAGAATACCGGCTTTCCGTATTATCGGGTGATAATACAGCCGAGCAGGAAACCCTGCAAAAACTGCTGGGGAAAAATGCCACCCTGCTGTTTCATCAAAAACCGGAGGACAAGCTCCGGTATATCAATTTCCTGCAGCAGCAGGGGGAAAAAGTAATGATGATCGGGGACGGGCTGAATGATGCGGGGGCTCTGAAGCAAAGCGATATTGGTATCGCGGTAGCCGAACAGACCAACAATTTCACCCCTTCCAGTGATGCGATTATTGAAGCAAAACAACTGTCCAGGCTAACCCGGTTTATACGGCTTTGCCGGGCCAACCGGAATATCGTAGTGGCCAGTTTTGTGATGTCGATTGTATATAACGTGATCGGGTTATTCTTTGCTGTTCAGGGAAACTTATCACCATTGATTGCGGCTATTTTAATGCCCAGTAGTTCCCTCAGTATTCTGTTGCTGACATTTGGCAGTAGCAGCCTGATTGCCAGGCGGTTAAAACTGTGAGTAGTACAAAATACTAAATCGTTCGGTTTGACTGATAAAAATCAGCTTACCCCTTGATAGTGGTTACCCTTTGCTGCTACCCGGAAAAATATTTTTACCCCTAATAGTACCAACATGAGTGTAATTATCATCTTAATGATTGCCAGCATTTCTATTGCGGCCCTGTTCCTGGTCGCCTTTTTATGGGGCGTAAGATCCGGTCAGTTTGAAGATGACTTCTCCCCCTCATCCCGGATCCTGTTCGACGACAAACCCGCACCAACCAAAACCGTATAAATCAATAAAAAACAACCCAGTTTATGCAAGTAGAAAAATTCTATTATGACAACAAAATTGTAAAGGCTTTCGGTCTGGCCACGATGATTTTTGGCATAGTAGGTATGCTGGCAGGATTGTGGGCTGCGATCCAGATTTACTATCCGGCGATCAGTCTGAACTTTCCCCCTACCACTTTTGGCCGTATTCGTCCTTTGCACACCAACGCTATCATCTTTGCGTTCGTTGGCAATGCCTCCTTTGCAGGTATTTACTATTCCCTGCAACGGCTTTGTAAAGCCAGGTTGTTCAGTGATAAGCTGAGCTGGATACATTTCTGGGGCTGGCAGGCCATTATTGCCTCGGCGGCGATCACCCTGTTGCTGGGGATCACGACCGGTAAAGAATATGCGGAGCTGGAATGGCCGATCGATATCGCCATTACCCTGATCTGGGTCGTTTTTGGTATCAATATGTTCGGTACGATCCTGAAAAGAAGGGAGCGGCACCTGTATGTGGCGATCTGGTTTTATATCGCCACCTGGGTCACCGTTGCTATGCTGCACATTGTGAACTCTATAGAAATACCCGTTTCCTTCCTGAAAAGTTACAGCTGGTATGCAGGGGTGCAGGATGCGCTGGTGCAATGGTGGTACGGTCACAATGCCGTGGCCTTCTTCCTGACCACCCCGGTACTGGGCCTGATGTATTATTTCCTGCCCAAGGCTTCCGGCCGGCCGGTATATTCTTACCGTCTTTCCATCATCCACTTCTGGGCATTGATCTTTATCTATATCTGGGCCGGTCCTCACCACCTGCTCTATACTTCCCTGCCCGACTGGGCACAATCACTGGGTACCGTATTTTCCATCATGCTGATCGCCCCGAGCTGGGGGGGTATGCTGAACGGCCTGTTTACCCTTCGTGGCGCCTGGGATAAAGTACGGGAAGATCCTGTTCTGAAATTCATGGTGGTGGCCATTACCTGTTATGGTATGAGCACCCTGGAAGGACCGATCCTGAGTTTGAAGAGCGTAAACTTTATTTCCCACTTTACCGACTGGACCATCGCACACGTGCATATCGGCGGGTTGGGCTGGAATGGATTCCTCGCTTTTGCGATCCTGTATTATATGATCCCGAGAATGTGGGGGACTAAACTGTATTCAAATAAATTAGCCACCAATCACTTCTGGCTGGGCACGATCGGTATTATCCTCTATGCCGTTCCCATGTACTGGGCCGGTTTTGAACAGGCTTCCATGTGGAAACAGTTTACCCCGGAAGGACAACTGAAATTCCAGTTCCTGGAAACCGTGACGAATATTGTCCCGATGTATGTGGCCCGCAGTATAGGCGGATTACTGTACCTGACCGGTGCGCTGATGATGGTGTACAACCTGTACAAAACCATGGTGGCTGGTAAATTCATCCCTGATGAAGCGGCCGAAGCGCCTGCCCTGGTGAAAGAAGCCCATAAGAAAGAATACTGGCACCGGGTGATTGAAAGAAAGCCGGTGACCATGCTGGTATTAAGCCTGATCCTGGTTTCTATCGGTGGCCTTGTTCAGATGATCCCCACTTTCCTCGTAAAAGAAAACATCCCCACGATTACCAGTGTGAAACCCTATACCCCGCTGGAATTACAGGGTCGTGATATTTATATCCGCGAAGGCTGCTATACCTGTCACTCACAAATGGTACGTCCCTTCCGGGACGAAGTGGCCCGTTATGGCGAGTATTCCAAAGCAGGTGAGTTTGTGTATGACCACCCCTTCCAATGGGGCAGTAAGCGTACGGGTCCGGACCTGGCACGTATAGGTGGCAAATATCCGGACAGCTGGCATTATACCCATATGTATGATCCGCGGCTGACACAGCAGTTATCCATTATGCCCCGTTATGTATGGATTATCCGCAATGACCTGGATACATCTTCCACACCTGCAAAGATCAGGGCGATGAAGACACTGGGAGTACCTTATCCCGATGGTTACGACCAGGTGGCCAACCGCGACCTGATGCACCAGGCTGATTCAATCGCGGCAAACCTGAAGAAGGATAAAATTGAGACCGCCCCCACCAAGGAAATCGTTGCCCTGATTGCCTACCTGCAACGGGTCGGAAGGGATATTAAACTGGAACCGAAACCACTGGCTGAAAACAAATAAATAAAGAGAAATGAAATTCATCAATTATTTGGAAAAAGTAAGCGGTGTGGACATATTCGGTCTCACTTCCCTGCTGGTATTCTTCCTGTTCTTTGTGGGGATGCTGGCCTGGGTTTTCCTGACAAAAAAGAAAAATTTCCAGGAGATCAGCCGGATTCCGCTGGATAATTAATTAATAAACTAACCTGTAATGCTGTTACATATGCGCACAAAAATTAAATACACCCTGGGCTTACTGACAGCCCTTACCTTGCCGGCTCTTCAGCCGGTTTGGGCGGCCGGACCTCCTGCCCCCTCTGTTTTCAGCAACCCGCTGGCACTGACCTTCATCATCCTGATGACCCTGCTGCTGGTGATCATTGGCATCCTGGCCAATATCCTGATCGGGGCCGCTGATGTAAAACTCAGGAAAAGAAAAAAAGCCGGGAACCAGGCCACACTGGCTTCCGTGATCACCGTGCTGCTTTTACTGGCCGCCCCGGTTCTGTATGCCCAGGACCCTGCCGCCGCGGGTACTGCGAAAACGGCCCCGGGTACCATTGCCGGTATGTCTTCCTCCACATTTTATATTATGGCGACGGTATTGTTCCTGGAGTTGTTTATCATCATCGCCCTCCTGATCAATATTAAATTCCTGCTGAGAACGGAAAAAGAAAGGATCGCGGCTGAAACCGAAACCCCGGAAGAAAGAGCCAATAAGCTGAGCTGGTGGGATCGTTTCAACAGCCTGCGACCGGTTACCGAGGAAGCATCCCTGGATCTCGGCCATGATTATGATGGCATCCGCGAGCTGAACAACCGGCTCCCGCCCTGGTGGTTATACGGATTCTATGCCTGTATTATTTTCGCCGGTATCTACCTGTGGAGATTCCATGTATCCCATACGGGCCCTTCCAGCAAACAGGAATACGAGCGCTCCGTGGCCAGTGCCGAATTAAAGATCCAGGAATACCTGAAACAAAAAGGGGATGCCGTGGATGAAACCAATGTTGCCCTCCTGAAAGAGGATGCTGATATCGCGGCCGGCAAAGCGGTGTTCCTGAAGTCCTGTGCCGCCTGCCATACAGAAACCGGTGGCGGTAATATCGGGCCGAACCTGACGGACGATTACTGGATCCATGGCAATGATATCAAGATCATGTTCAAAACCATCCGGTATGGAATCAATGCCATGCCGTCCTGGCAATCACAATATTCAAATAAACAAATCGCCCAGGTGGCCAGTTATATCAAGGTGAAATTACACGGCACCAACCCGCCGAACCCGAAAGCGCCGCAGGGAACCCTGATGAAAGAAGAAGCGGCGCCTGCTGCACCAACTGCTCCTGCAGCTGATTCGGCAGCCCAGACTAAAAAGGTGGCGATGAACTGAGGACAGAGAAAAAACAGGAGAGTAAAAGATGACAACTGATACGAGACCCGAAGAAACGACAGAAGAGTCCTTCCGTGACCGGATTGCCACAGTAGATGCCAAAGGAAAACGGAACTGGGTTTTCGCCCAAAAGCCGAAGGGCCGGTATTATTCGATCCGGAGCTGGGTCAGCCTGGGGTTTTTTATACTGTTTTTTACCCTGCCATTCATTGAAATGAATGACCGGCCGCTTTTCCTGTTCAATGTACCCGAGGCGAAGTTTATCATCTTTGGAAAAATATTCTGGCCGCAGGATTTTTTCATCTTCGGACTGACGATGGTGACCTTTATCATCTTCATCGTTCTCTTTACAGCTGCTTTTGGCCGTTTGTTTTGCGGCTGGATTTGTCCCCAGACCGTCTTTATGGAGATGCTGTTCCGCAAGGTGGAATACCTGATCGAAGGGGATGCCGCCAAACAAAAAATGCTGAAGCATTCTTCCTGGACCGCTGAAAAGGTCAGGAAGAAAGTGATCAAACATATTGTTTTCTTCCTGCTGTCATTCATTATTGCCAATTTTTTCCTGGCTTATATCATTGGAAAAGATGAACTGGAAAAAATTATCACGGAGCCGGTCAGCCAGCATTTTGTGGGCTTTATGTCCATCCTGATCTTCTCCGCCATTTTTTACGGGGTCTATGCTTTTTTCCGGGAGCAGGTCTGCACGGTGGTTTGTCCCTATGGCCGTTTGCAAAGTGTATTGCTGGACCGGAACTCCATGATCGTGGCTTATGATCACAAAAGAGGAGAACCCAGGGGGAAATACAGGAAAGATCAGCCGGCCGATCAGTCACTGGGCGATTGTATTGACTGCCACCAGTGCGTAAAAGTTTGTCCCACCGGCATTGATATCCGGAATGGCACCCAGATGGAATGTGTGGGATGCACGGCCTGTATCGACGCCTGTGATAAAATGATGGACGCCATCGGCAGGCCCCGGGGACTGGTCCGTTACGCATCTGAAAACGGTATTGCAAACGGCGACCGGCTGCACTATACCACCCGGATGAAACTCTATACCGGTCTACTTCTTGTGCTCACGGGTTTACTGACTATTTTATTACTGACCCGCAAGGATGTGGGAGGAACCATTGTAAGGGCGGGCGGCCTGCTCTACCAGGAGAGGGGATCGGACAGTATCTCCAACCTCTATACGATCAAGCTGACCAATAAAACCGTGAAGGATATCCACCTGACACTGAAACTGGAAAACGCCCCGGGCCGGATCCTGGAAGCAGAGGGAAAGGATATCCTGGTTAAAAAAGAAGACCAGGGTAAGGGATCATTCTTTATTATCGTACCGAAAGCATTTCTCCATGATGTAAAGACCAACCTCCGGGTGGGCCTGTACGAAGGGGATAAGAAGATCACGACAATAAAAACTAATTTCATGGGGCCTTTCAGCTTCCGGTAAGCGCCTCCGGACAAAAACCAATTATTATGAACTGGGGTAACCGTCTTTTACTGGTATTTATTGTATTCGGGATCGGTATGTGCTACCTGGTTTACCGTTCCATGAGTACCCATTTTGACCTGGTGGAAAGTGATTATTATAAACAGGAACTCCGTTACCAGGATGTCATTGATAATCACCGGCAGGCGAATGCGCTTTCGGCCCCGGTAACAATCCGGCAGGAAGAAGGGACCCTGGTACTGCGGATGCCGGAAGAAATGAAAAACAAGAATATCACGGGGGAGGTCTATTTCTACTGCGCTTACGATTCAAAAAAGGATAAAAAGATCGCCCTGAAACCCGATACCGGCGGCATGCAGTCATTCAGCGCGGGTGCCGTGGTTCCCGGAAACTATACGGTAAAGATCAAATGGAGCGCCGGGGAGAAATCCTACTATTCCGAAAAATCACTTTCAGTACTGTAACCATGTTATGGGCCGCCATGATATCAGGTTTTACCCTGGGTGCGGCCGGCAGCCTGCACTGCGTGGGGATGTGCGGCCCCCTGAGCCTGGCCCTTCCCACCCGTCATCTTTCCAAAACACAGCAATTTTTTTCCCTGCTTATTTACCAGCTCGGAAGAATTATCACCTACAGCCTGATCGGGCTGATCTTCGGACTGGCCGGAAGAAGAATCTATATCAGCGGCTACCAGCAGGGATTCTCTATCGGGCTGGGGATCCTGGTACTTGTGCTGGCCATGCTCTATTTTATTCAGAAGCACAGCATTCACCTGTCTTTTTTCAATCGCTTTTATTCCGGGGTGCAGCAACTGATCGGCCGGATCCTGAAAAAAAACAGGGGCCCCCTTGGTTTTTTAGGACTGGGCCTGGCCAATGGACTGCTCCCCTGCGGACTGGTCTATGTGGCCATCGCCGCCACCCTGTCCTTTACTGAGATTGCAGAAAGCGTCAGTTTTATGGCTTTCTTCGGTGCCGGAACTTTACCTGCTATGATGCTGGTGGGTATGGCCGGCCGGCTAATCAATGCAGAAGCCCGTCAGCTGATGAGGAAGGCGGTCCCGGTTTTTATCACACTGATGGGTATCCTATTAATCCTCCGGGGACTGAACCTGGGTATCCCTTTTATCAGTCCGCAATTACCGGTATCGCCGGGTGAGGCGGCGGTTTGCCACCCTCAATAAATCAATTTAGTCATCGCGGTCAGAATAACCCCATTCCTGTCCCTCCCTGAGTTCCGGGTAAGCCGGGCCCTTGTCACCGATAACACGCACGACCATCCAGGTGAGCAGCAAGGGGGAAAAGACAAAAATAAGTTCGGCTAAGGGAAGGGCCGTATCCGTAAATATGAAAATGCAGTAAAGCAATGCGAATGCACTTACCACGATAACCGGCAGGAGGGTTGTCCTTTTCATTTGCCGCTTTTTATCAATAACAAATGACCGGAAGAAAAGTTATTCCGGTTCCTTGTATTCCGGCAGGTGGATGATCACTTCTGTTCCCCGTTCCAGCACACTGTCCACATGTACATCTCCTCCCAGCAGGTTCACATAGCGCTTGACAATAGGAAGTCCAAGGCCCGTTCCCTGGATATTGCTTACATTCTTGGCCCGGAAAAAAGTACTGAACAGGTGCGGCTGATCCTCCGCCGGGATGCCCAGTCCCTCGTCCTTTATGGAAATCTCGAGGCGGTCCTTCCCCGTGTTACTGCGGATCCAGACCCTTTTACCTTCCCCGGAGAATTTGATGGCGTTTGACAGCAGGTTCAGCAAAATATTTTTCATCATCCGTTTGTCCGTGGTAAAATCGGGTTCCCCGCTGCATTCAGGGAAGATCTCCTGCCCGTTCTTCAAATGAGCTTTCATCTCATCCACCACATCTTCAATAAAATCCCTGACAGAAAAACGGGTAACGGTCACGCCCACTTTTCCTTCTTCCAGTTTCCCCAGTGAGAGGAAATCTTCCAGCAGTTCGTTCATATGATTTACAGAATCCCGGATCCGCCGGATATGCCTTTCCCTTTTTTCAAAATCATCCCCGGAAGGGTATTTGGAAACCAGGATGGCCGAAGACAGGATCGTACTCAGGGGGGTCCTGAATTCATGCGAAGCCATTGACACAAAACGGCTCTTGATCTCATTCAGCTGCCGTTCCTTATCGAGTGATTCACTGAGTTCGGTTTGCGACTCCTCCAGTTTCTGCAATGCTTCCTTTAAGATAATGGTCCGTTCTTCCACTTTTCCTTCCAGGTCGGTATTGAGCTTCCGGATATCATCACTGATTTTTTCCAGTTCCATTTTCTGGCGGAGCAGGTTTTTCTCAATCTCCTTGCGGGCGGTAATATCAACGATAAAGCCGATGACAAACGGTTCGTTCTTCTGCATATAATGGCTCAGGCTCACTTCCACCGGGAATTCGCTGCCGTCTTTTCTCCGGGCAAACAGGTCCCGGCCGGTACCCATTGTACGGTTGGAAGGGTGTTTATAAAAACCGTCGCGCAAAGCCACATGCCGGTCGAGGAACCGCATGGGGACCAGCTTTTCTATTTTTTCATCCACCAGTTCAATAGCCGGGTACCCGAACATACGCTCTGCCGCCGGATTCACAAGTATGATCTTACCGGTCTTGTCCGTCAGCAGGATCCCCTCCGTGGCATTCTCAAACAGGGAAGCCATATGGGTTTTTTCATAGGCAAAATTCTGTTGCATTTTTTTCAGGTAAAAGATCACCACCACCGAAAAGACCACCACAAACAGCGAGTAAACCTGGGAAAGCAGGGCGCGGGTGATATCATCGTCATCCTTTTTGAAATAGATCACCAGGGCCGTCATCACGATCATACTGGTCAGGCCGGCCGCCAGGGTGGAATGCCAGCCGGGGATAAAGGCAGTCAGGATAATAAAAAGCAGGAGCCCGCTTACGGCTAACTGGTAATCCCGGTATAAAAAAGCAAGGGTAAGGGCAAAAGCAAAGACCACGATGGCCCAGAAAGTCATGACACGGCTGTTCAGGTTATCCATAGCCGGAAAATTATGCAAAAAAATTTAGTCGGGACGGGCCGTGCATACAAATCGGCTTACTGGCGTTCCAGCAATTCCTTTTCCATGGCGATGGCTTTGGGAAAAAGCACTTCGTTCTCCAGGTAAATATGCTGGACCAGGTCGTTATCCAGTTCTTTCAGTAAGGAATAGGCCAGCCGGTGACTGGTACAGGCTCCTTCCGGTGCCGTATAATGGTTGGTGAGCTCTCTTAACTGGTTCAATGTTTTCTCAAGGGTATCGTGTTCCTCATTCATCAGGTCCTCCACGGGTTTCCGCAGGGTGCGGACCAGCAGCCGGGCATAGGACTCTTTACTTTCATACGCATGGGTGATCTGGCGGATATACGGAAAAATGACCTCTTCTTCCTGTACCAGGTGGGGGACCATGGTCTTGTCCAGGAAATTCAGCTTTCTTTCCACTTCCGTAAGAAAGGGATATTTCTTCCGGTGTTCCTCCACAAACTTGCTGGCATGTGCCTTTATGACCGGGAGGGACCTGCGAAGGTATTCATGGTGAATATTTACAATGTATTCAGTCAGGAAATCAATTTTCCAGCTTGTATAAGGCAGGGGGCCCGGGATACAAACGACCCGGGAGGCCTCCCTCAGTTCTTCCATTACCTGATCCGCATCCAGTTTTTGCGTTTCCAGCACCATTTTCAATGGCCACCTGGCGCCGCAGCAAAACTCGATCCCATATTTACGGAAAACAGTCGCCGTCCGGTAGTGCTCGTTTACTATATCAGACGCACAGGAGTTATCATTGATCACCGTTGAGGAGCTCAGCTTCATTTTTTCTCTTTCACGGGCAAAATAGCAAGATGCGGGACCCTAAAAACTGATTAAAATCAGTTGTTTTTTCAGAAAAACACCAGCTACCGGCCAACTGCCAAAAAAAACCGTTAAATCCCCCGGACTGATACATATCAATTGAGGAACTGACGAATGTCACTACCCGGTCAGTTCCGGCACTGTATTTTTGATCCAGAGGTGAAAAAATACACTTAAAATGTGGCTCATGAAAATGAGCTATCGTTGGTTTTTGTTTCAATGTCAACCCCCGGTTCCCCGGGGGTTTCTTTATGAACATTGAGAATTGAAAATTGAACATTGAGCATTTTGACCTTAGAAGTGGAATTTTCAATATTCAATTTTCAATTCTCAATTTTCAATGGTTAGCCTGCCACGGAGTTTTTAAGAAGGCGAACCCGTAGTTCGCAGCTCAAATCTCATAGCCCGCAATTCCCATAAAAAGCAGTCACTATCTTTGCCGTATGCACATTGATATCCTCACAGTACTGCCCGAACTCCTCGAAAGCCCCTTCAGTCACAGTATGATGAAAAGGGCCCAGGAAAAGGGATTGCTGACCATCCGCGTTCACCAGCTTCGTAAATGGGCGGTAAATGACTATGGACAGGTTGATGACTACCAGTACGGCGGCGGCGCCGGAATGGTGATGATGTGCGAGCCCCTGGCACGGGCCATTGAGGAATTATCCCGGGAAAGAACCTATGACGATATTATTTACCTCACACCCGACGGGGTCAGGTTCAACCAGAAAATGGCGAATGCCTTCTCCCTCAAAGAAAACCTGCTGATGATCTGCGGGCATTACAAGGGCATCGACGAACGGATAAGACAACAATTTGTTACCCGGGAAATCTCCGTAGGTGATTTTGTTCTCAGCGGAGGCGAGATACCCGCGGCCCTGCTGGTGGATGCCATCGGCCGGCTGATCCCCGGTGTGCTGAATGACGAAACCTCGGCCCTTACCGATTCCTTCCAGGATAACCTGCTGGCCCCGCCTGTTTATACCCGCCCCGTTGATTTCAGGGACTGGAAAGTACCGGATATTTTAATGAGCGGAAACCACAAACTGATTGAGGAATGGCGGCATGACCAGTCCCTGCAACGCACCAAAGAACGGAGACCCGATCTGCTGAACGATCAGTAACCGGAAGCCCGGCCATTACCACATCTCATCTTCCTGAAAATAAACCGGCCTTCCTTCCCGAATTAAGAATCAAACGATTGTTTCATTTTCGGAGGGCAAGGCATTTAAGCCGGTAAATTCAGGAAATTGCAGGACCAATAATTGCTTCTATATGAGTAACAGCCGCAGAAATTTTTTACGCCGCATGGCCATTGGCAGCGGTGTGCTCGCTACCGGTCTTCCTTCTTTTGCCCGGGTTACCGGCGCCACGGATGAACAAATGGAGCATTCCTCGGATTCCGAACAAAAAAAACAACGCTTCAATATGTGCGGGTATGCCGCGCCGAAAATAGAAACCGTACGGATCGGCATCGTGGGACTGGGCATGCGGGGTTCGGATGCGGTGGAACGATTGAGCTATATTGACGGGATTGAGATCACTTCACTCTGTGACAAATACCCCGACCGGGTGGCCGCTGCGCAAAAGACACTGGAGAAAATGGGACGGCCCAAAGCGAAAGAATACAGCGGGGAGGAAGGATGGAAAGCCCTTTGCGAAAGCAATGAAGTGGATCTCGTGTACACCCCCACTCCCTGGCACCTGCATACGCCGGTGGCTCTCCATGCCATGCGAAACGGCAAACACGCCGCTACGGAAGTGCCGGCCGGCAAGACCCTGGACGAATTGTGGGAACTGGTGGAGACCTCTGAAAAAACAAAAAAGCATTGCATGATGCTGGAGAACTGCTGCTATGATTTTTTTGAATTGCTGACCCTGAACATGACCCGGCAGGGACTATTCGGCGAACTGGTCCATGCGGAAGGGGCGTACATCCATGATCTCAGCCGGGACTGGAACTTCAACAAGAAGGCCTATGCAGATATGTGGCGGCTGAAAGAAAACATCGGGCACAACGGAAATCTCTATCCCACCCACGGGCTGGGCCCCGTTGCCCAGTGCATGAATATTAACCGGGGGGACCGCCTCGATCACCTCGTCAGTATGAGCACCGGGGATTTCACGATGAACAACCTGGCAAAAGAGCTGGCTGCCAAAGATGATTTCTTTACTGAATACGTGGACCGCCCTTACCGCGGGAATATGAATACCACGCTGATCCGTACCCATAAGGGAAAAACGATCCTGGTGCAGCACGATGTATCCACCCTCCGGCCCTATTCCCGGATTCACCTGGTAAGCGGCACCAAAGGAGTGGCCCAGAAATGGCCGGGTCCCGAACGAATCGCTCTTGGCCATAGCTGGCTGAAACCCGAAGAACAGCAAAAACTGGAAGAAAAATACGCGTTGCCCATCGTGAAGCATATCGGCGATATCGCCAAAGAAGTAGGCGGACACGGGGGAATGGATTTTATCATGGACTGGAGACTGATCGATTGCCTGCGCAATGGCTTGCCGCTTGACCAGGATGTGTATGACGCGGCCGCCTGGAGCTGCCTCACACCACTCAGCCAGCGATCCGTCAGTAAAAAATCAAGAACCATTGATGTTCCCGATTTTACCCGCGGTGCCTGGCAAACCAATAAACCGGTTGACCTGACATTAGACGGTGGCGCCACTACCGGTGTACGAAAAATCAAACCGGAACTCCGGATGAAATAGGTAGCCCGGGATTTGACCTGGATCATCAGAGCCCGTAAACAAGCAAGCAGGATTGGGTTTATTCCTGTAATTTTAACCTGCCCGGACCCGTATTTCCGGATCCGGCCACTGGTCAATTTAACAAGAGAGCCTGTGGCCCTTTAAATTGATTACTATATTTTTTTCATGAAGGCACTGAATGCAATCACCGATCCTGTTTACAAGGAGCCAAAAAGTTTCTCCGCCTACGAAAAATTCTGGCTGAAATACCTTCTCGACAAAAGAGACCTCCCCTTTATACACCTGCTTACTGCGATCCATATCCTGGTGATCCCGGTGGCCATCATTTTATACACCCACCTGTTGCAGGGATGGTACTGGTGGCTGGCTTATATTCCCTATTTCTATGTATCACAGATGTACTTCAAGGGGCGCTTCGGCCTGATGCTGCATTGTATCTGTCACCGTAAACTGTTTAAAAAGGCCTATACCTGGCTGTTCCACTATATCATCTGGATCGTATGCCCCTTTTTCGGCCATACCCCCGAAACCTATTTTGCCCATCATATGGGTATGCACCATGTGGAGAATAACATGAAGGATGACGCGAGCAGTACCCTGCCTTACCAGCGGGACAGTATTCTCGGGTTCCTGGCCTATGTCGGCCGTTTCCTGGTCCTGGGCTTCTCGGATACATTTATGTATTTCTTCAGCCGCAAAAGAAAGAAGTTTTACATGCGGCTGACAGCGGGGGAACTGTCATTTTATGCCTTCTGCACCGGGATGTGCTTTGTGAACCTGCAGGCCACTCTTTTTGTCTTTATCATCCCCTTTGTGTTCGCCCGGGTGGTAATGATGCTGGGCAACTGGACACAGCACGCTTTTGTGAACCTGGACGACCTGGAAGACAATACCATCAATTGCATCAATACAAAATACAACCAGGCCTGCTGGAATGACGGCTATCATGCCATCCACCATATCCGGCCGGCCATGCACTATACCGAGATCCCGGGAGAATTTTTAAAAACCAGGGACCAGCTGGCGCAGAAAAAGATCCTTGTATTCGACGGAATTCATTATCTCCACATTTTCGTATGGCTCATGACCAAACGCTACGACAAACTCGCCCATAACCTGGTGAATGTAAACAATATGTTTTCCAGCGAGGAGGAGGCGATTGCGGTAATGAGGGAAAGGACGAGGAAGTTAGTCAGTAACCGGTAGTCATTAGTCGGTAGCCTTTAGCCCATAGCGTTAGTTGGTCATAAGTGATAGCCCGGAACAGTTATCTATTGAAATACCGGAGCACTGATTTTAATTTAAACAGGCTTTTTAACTCCCACTTTTCAACCACCTTCAGGCTGTCCGAGACCTCTTCTTAAGGATGACCAGGAGTAAAACATTATCGTATCGGAATGATTCCCTCCCGAAATCGAAGGCTATCGGCTAAGTCATGTCCTAAAATAAGTTGTCACTATTTGCTACGTTTTCAGCTACCCGAATTAAAATCTATGTTAGGAATCCTGACAGCGAACTCCTTCGGACTTTGCCAAAAATACGATACCCATTCATTCGCCATCTGCCCCTTAGAAGGCCCCGTTTATAATTAACCAATAATGTCACCCTTTCAGGGTTTATTTCATTCCCCCAAATCTTTCATTAATAATTTCAGCCCTCCCGCCTCGCTAAGCCAGGCGCAGCGGGTCGGGCTTTGCCGACTCCCGACTACAGACCCGCCTTCGCTGGCGCTACGGCGAGGCGGCTACAGACTACTCCTCTCCTCCCGTTTCGGCCCGATCACCGGCAATTTCACTTCGTGGATCAGCCCGTTCAGTTTTTTCAGATCCTCCTCCATCACTTTTTTCAGTTTCTG
>JBBIGW010000043.1:0-23875 GCA_037447355.1 Bacteroidia bacterium
AACCCTAAACCCTCAACCCTAAACCCCTCAACCTCTCACCCCCATGAAAGGAATAATCCTCGCCGGTGGCTCCGGTACAAGGCTGTATCCGATCACGAAGGCCATCTCCAAGCAGCTGATGCCCATTTATGATAAACCGATGATCTATTACCCGTTGTCGGTTTTAATGATGGCAGGTATAACCGATATTCTCATCATTACCACGCGGGAAGACAATCCCCAGTTCAGGAGATTACTGGAAGATGGCAGCAAACTCGGATGTCGTTTCGAATACGCCATACAGGAAGTACCCAACGGGCTGGCCCAGGCTTTTGTGATAGGCGAGCAGTTCATCGGGAATGAAAAAGTAGCCCTCGTGCTGGGAGATAATATTTTTTACGGATCGCGGATGGGTAAACAATTGAAAGAACTGACCAATGTGGAAGGGGGCTATGTATTTGCCTACCAGGTGGCGGACCCCGAACGCTATGGTGTGGTGGAATTTGATGAACATTTTAATGCTTTGAGTATTGAGGAAAAGCCGGCGAAACCCAAATCAAATTTTGCAGTACCCGGACTCTATTTCTATGATAACAGCGTGGTGCGTATTGCCAAAGAACTGAAACCCTCCGCCCGGGGCGAATACGAAATAACCGATGTAAATAAAGAATACCTCCGGCAGGGAAACCTGAAAGTAGCCCTGCTGGACAGGGGCACGGCCTGGCTGGATACCGGGACCTTTGATTCATTAAGTGATGCCAGCGAATTTGTACGGGTCATTGAAAAAAGACAGGGGACGAAGATCGGTTGTATTGAGGAAGTGGCCTACCGGAACGGATTTATTAATAAAACTCAACTCGAAACCATCGCAGCCGAACTGGCCAAAAGCGGTTACGGCGAATACCTTAAACGAATAATCTAAAACAAATCACCATGAAAATTGCTGTTGTTGGTACGGGCTACGTAGGCTTAGTAAGCGGAACCTGTTTCGCGGATACAGGCAACGACGTAACCTGTATTGATATTGATGAAAACAAAGTCCGTAAGCTGACGGCCGGGGAGATCACGATCTATGAACCCGGTCTTGAAAAAGTCTTTTCCCGCAATATCGGGGAAGGCCGTCTCCGGTTTACCACTTCCCTGGAAAAAGGTATCGAAGGCGCCAGCATCATCTTCCTGGCCCTGCCCACTCCTCCCGGGGAGGATGGCAGCGCCGACCTGAAATATATCCTGGGAGTGGCCAAAGACCTGGGACAACTGCTGACCCCGGCTGACTATAAAGTGATCGTGGATAAAAGCACGGTCCCGGTAGGTACAGCGGATAAAGTAAGGGATGTGATCCTCTCCGCCTCGTCCGTGGATATTTCCGGTTCTTTTGATGTGGTGAGCAACCCGGAATTTTTACGGGAAGGAGCCGCTGTGGAAGATTTTATGCGGCCCGACCGCGTCGTGATCGGTACCAGTTCCGAAAAGGCCCGGAAGATCATGCAGCAATTATATGAACCCTATGTGCGGCAGGGCAACCCGATCCTCTTTATGGATGAAAAAAGCGCCGAGCTGACCAAGTATGCCGCCAACAGTTTCCTGGCCGCGAAGATCTCCTTTATGAATGAGATCGCTGTATTATGCGAAAAACTGGGGGCCGATGTGGACATGGTACGCCGGGGTATCGGTACGGATTTCCGGATCGGCAAACATTTTCTCTACCCCGGGCTCGGGTATGGCGGAAGCTGTTTTCCCAAAGATGTGCAGGCCCTTGCCAAATCAGCGGCGGACGCGACCTATGATTTTAAGATACTCAATGCCGTGATGGAGGTCAATAAACTGCAGCGGGCTTTCTTTATTAGTAAGATCAGCCGCTATTATAAGAATGAACTGAAAGGGAAGAAATTCGCGGTCTGGGGACTGGCATTCAAACCCAATACCGATGATATCCGGGAAGCCCCGGCGCTCGAAGTGATCCGGCAGCTGACTGCACAGGGTGCAACGGTTACTGCCTTTGACCCGGAAGCCATGCCGAATGTAAAAAGGGAAACAAAGCTGGATATGCAGTTTGCCGATAACCAATACGAGGCCCTGAAAGGGGCGGATGCCCTGGTCATCTGTACCGAATGGAACGAGTTCCGGACACCGGATTTTGGAAAAATGGCGGCACAACTGAAGGAGAAAGTAATTTTCGATGGCCGGAACCTTTATGATACCGGCATGATGAATACCCTGAACTTTTATTATGAAAGCATCGGAAGGACAAGATAACCCGAACCATTAATTAACCTCTTAAGTCAAATACCCATTGAAGAAAAAACTGATCCGCTACATCCTGATCCCGGTCGTGTCACTAATTGTACTGTTATTCGCTTTTAGCGCATCCCCGGAAATTACCAAAGAAGACAAAACCTATATCCGGGCCTTCCTGGGTGAGTGGAAATTTTCCGACAGCTCCGCCGGTATTCACAAAAATTTTGATACGGAAATGGAGTTCATCTCCCGGTTGCAGGATAGCGTGGTGGAAAGTGTGCATCACTCCTTCAATGCGTACAGCGACCTGGGGAATATAAAATATTACTATGAGACCCGTAAAGGATACTGCTATGACCGGGCCGCCATGCTGGAAAAATTCCTGATGTATTTCGGCTTCAGGATCCGGCATATTTATATCTATTTCGACAGGATTAAACCCTCGCTCGGGGTGGCCGATTTCTTCCGGGAAAATCTTTCTTCCCATGCGATGCTGGAAGTAAAGACGAAAAAAGGCTGGATGGTGATGGGGACCAACAGCAACTGGCTGGGCTGGCAGGCCGACGGCCAGTTGCTCACGATCTTCGGTGTGCGGAGAAAGCTAAGAGAAGGCGGTATACAGCTGAAAAAAATCGGTCACCTCGGGGCCGGGAAACCTTTTTTTGAAGACCTGACCTATCCGGGACAGTTTAAAATCGTGTACGGGGTGTATTCAAGACATGGCCAGTTCCTGACCTCCCGGCCGGTGGAATCCGCGCTGAAAGCAGTCGGGCTCCGGAGCCCTTTCCCGGATTACAATCTCCGGATGTTGCTGAGTAATTTTTAGTATAAAGGGACTGAAGCTGAAAGGTACGGACCCGAATAATACATTCATCAAAACCAATCCATTAAGCAATAACCATGAAAAGAGTACTCATAACAGGCGCTGCCGGTTTCCTCGGCTCGCATCTCTGCGATAAGTTTATTAAAGAAGGGTATGAAGTGGTGGGAATGGATAACCTGATCACCGGGAACCTGAAGAATATTGAACATTTGTTTCCGCTGAAGCAGTTCAGTTTTTATCATCACGATGTCAGCAAATTTATCCATGTACCCGGGCAGCTCGATTATATCCTGCATTTTGCCTCACCGGCCAGCCCGATCGATTACCTGAAGATCCCGATCCAGACCCTCAAAGTGGGTTCGCTGGGTACACATAATTGCCTGGGCCTCGCTTTGAGCAAGAAAGCGAGGATACTGGTGGCCAGTACCAGTGAAGTGTACGGGGATCCGCTGGTACACCCGCAGAACGAGGACTACTGGGGAAATGTAAACCCGGTTGGACCAAGAGGGGTTTATGATGAGGCCAAGCGCTTCCAGGAAGCCATTACCATGGCCTATCATACCTATCATGGCGTGGAAACAAGGATCGTCCGGATCTTTAATACATACGGACCCCGGATGCGCCTCAATGACGGCCGGGCTTTACCGGCCTTTATCGGGCAGGCACTGCGCGGGGAAGATCTGACCGTATTTGGTGACGGCCGCCAGACCCGCAGTTTTTGTTATGTATCCGACCTGGTGGAGGGGATCTACCGGCTCCTGCTGAATGATTATGCCAGCCCGGTCAATATCGGGAACCCGGATGAGATCAGCCTGAAGGATTTTGCGGAAGAGATCATTAAACTCACCGGTTCGGAACAGCAGATCGTGTACAAGCCTTTGCCGGCGGATGATCCCAAACAACGGCAGCCGGATATCACGCGGGCTAAGCAACTCCTGAACTGGCAGCCCAGGGTTTCCCGGGCAGAAGGCCTGAAGATCACCTACGAATATTTCAAATCATTGCCGCAGGAAGAAATATGGAAGGATCACCTGGCGTTTGGCAGGAAGGGTTGATAGGTTGACGGGTTGATAAGTTGACAGGTCCGTTCTCCCTGTAACCCCGCAACTTTATTCGATCATTCTATATAAATCAGCAGTGTGCCGGGGAAGAAAAACATGTTAAGAGAAGGCCCTGACACCCGACAACTGTATAAATCAGCAATGCGCCGGGAAAGAAAAGCATGATGAGAGAAGGCCCTGACACCCGACACCCGACAACTGACACCCGACACCTGTTCGTATAATGGTCAACAAGAACATAAAAATTACCGCTTTCTCACCACACCTGTTTTGGGATGTAAGACAGGGTTCCGTTGATGTGGAAAAGCATCAGCGGCTGCTTGTAGAGCGGGTGATACAGCGGGGATCCTTATCTGATCTCTCCTTATTGGAACAATTGTACAGCCGGGATATCATACTGCCTGCTATCCGGCAAATTGACTGGTTGAATGACAAGGACATGGCTTTTGTAAATGTATATTTTGGTATTCCATTTTCAGAATTGAAATGTTATACAAAGAAACAGTCAGCCCGGTATTACTAACAATCCTGAACAGGCTGCAAACTTGTCCCGAGCTGGATGAATTTGTGCTGGTGGGCGGAACGGCCCTGTCACTTCAGATAGGGCACAGGAGGAGTATTGATATCGATTTGTTTACAGCGGGCATCTTTCCGTCAGAAACACTGCCTGATTTTCTTTCGGAAAACGAGTTTTCGTTTCATCAGCAAAGCCGTTTTAAAGGCGGATTGCTTGGTCATATTGACAATATCAAGGTGGATTTTATCCGGCACGCCTATCCATGGGTGATTCCCCCCCGTGTAACTGAGGGGATCCGGATGGCTTCTTTAGAGGACATAGCAGCTATGAAGCTGAATGACATCGTTGGAAGCGGCAGCCGGTTAAAGGACTTTGTGGATATTGCTTTTTTGTCAGCTTATATGCCATTGTCATCTATGCTCAATTGGTATGAAAAAAAATACCCGGATGTGAACGGTGCGATGGCATTAAAATCCCTTTGTTATTTTGCTGACATTGACTTTACACCGGAAATTGATTATGTAAACAAAAAAATGAACTGGAAAACCGTTGAAGAAAGACTACTGGATATGGTTAAACAGCCGGGTACACAATTCAGACCCTTGTAAAAGGAATCAGCATTTTTTTGTATTCGCCGCTAAAGACTGTAACCGGTTTTTTCGGGCCGGCGCAGAAAGTATGTTGATCGGCAACGCTTAAAGACTTTTGATAAAATCCTCCTGCAAAGTGCCACGGCCTCCCCGGGTAATTTTTACTCCCGCCTGTGCTACAGCTTTGTTGGACCGGCCTTAATTTTGATCTGCCGTGCCATCTATTCAATAAGTTCTTATGTTACCTTTAAAATACCGCATTCACGAACCCTGGGACCCGCAGTTACCCATTGAACCACCGGCCTCGCATCTGTCAGCTCATAGCTAATAACCGATACCGCATAAGCCCATCAACCCGATACAACTAACTAAACAAGCATCATTCCATGTCATCCCCTTACATCGCTCACCCCTCCGCCATCATCGACGATAACGTCATCATCGGCGACGGTACCAAAATCTGGCACTTCAGCCATGTCATGTCCGGATCAGTCATTGGTACAAATTGCAATATCGGCCAGAACGTGGTCGTCTCTCCCAAAGTGATACTCGGCAACAATGTCCGGGTGCAGAACAATGTCTCGATCTATGAAGGCGTGTTCTGTGAAGACGATGTGTTCCTCGGGCCCTCCATGGTATTTACCAATGTCATCAATCCCCGCAGTGCCGTCAGCCGGAAACATGAGTACCTGAAAACGCTCGTGAAAAAAGGAGCCAGCATCGGGGCCAATGCCACGATCGTATGCGGAAATGAGATCGGGGAATTCGCCTTTATCGGGGCCGGGGCCGTGGTGACCAGGCCCGTGCCCGCCTATGCCCTGGTGGTCGGCAATCCCGCCCGGCAAACCGGCTGGATGAGTGAGTTCGGTCATAAACTGCAGTTTGACGCGGCCGGGAAAGCGGTTTGCCCCGAAAGCGGGCAGGAATACCGGTTGGAGAATAAAATGGTAAAAAGAATTAAATAATAATTACAACCAAATACATCATGAAGAACTTTGTACTGATCGGCGCGGGAGGATATATCGCTCCCCGCCATATGAAAGCTATTAAGGATACCGGGAATAACCTCCTGGCCTCGGTGGACCGGCATGACTCCGTGGGGATCATGGATTCTTATTTTCCGGACGCGGACTTTTTCACCGAGTTTGAACGCTTTGACCGGCATGTGGAGAAACTGAAAAGGCAGGGAATCCATACGGACTATGTGTCAGTCTGCTCCCCCAATTACCTGCACGATGCCCATATCCGTTTCGGGTTGCGGATCGGGGCGGATGTGATCTGTGAAAAACCGGTGGTGCTCAATCCCTGGAATATTGACGCGATAATGGAGATCGAAAAAGAGACCGGCCACCAGGTTTATACCATCCTGCAGCTGCGCCTGCACCCGGCCATCATCGCCCTGCGGGAAAAGATAAAGAACGGGCCGGCGGACAAGATCTATAATGTCAAACTCCGGTATATCACTTCCCGGGGACACTGGTACCATACCAGCTGGAAGGGGGATATTCAGAAAAGTGGCGGCATTGCCACCAATATCGGGGTGCATTTCTTTGATATGCTGCTCTGGATCTTCGGGGATGTAAAGGAAAACAAGGTACAGCAGCATACGGATGACACGGCAGCCGGTACCCTGAAACTGGAAAGGGCCAATGTGGAATGGTTCCTGAGCATTGATGCCGGCACCCTGCCGGAAGAAGCGAAAAAGGAGGGGAAACGGACCTTCCGTACACTGACCATCGACGGGGACGCCTTTGAATTCAGCGAAGGATTTACCGAATTACATACCCGCTCCTATGAGGAAATTATTGCCGGCAGGGGATTCCCGATTTCCGAGACAAAGAGGGCGATAGAAGTGGTGAGTGATATCAGAAGGCAAAAATCATCCGAAAGAAATAGCATTTGACAAGTTTAGGTCAAGGCCATCAAAAAATACTTAAAAAAAGAAACATGAAAATTGAAAACAAAAAAATATTTATAACTGGCGGAGCAGGATTTATTGCTAATACACTGATCAGGAACCTGGTGGATACAAATTCAATCACTGTTTATGATAATTTTCACAGGGATACATTAACGCAAAGCGGATTTTCCAATCACCCCAATTTAAAAATCGTAAAGGGGGATGTCCTCGATTATGAAAATCTTGAGAAATCCATGAAAGGGGCAGAAATAGTAGTTCACGCAGCGGCTATTGCTGGTATTGATACAGTAATTCAGGACCCGGTAAAGACGATGAGGGTTAATATGATTGGCACAGCCAATGCGCTGGAGGCTGCCAGGGTAAACAAAGTGAGTGGAAGGTTTATTGAATTTTCCACATCCGAGATTTTTGGGAGCTATGCCTTTAAATCTTCGGAAGATTCTCCGGCTGTTTCTGGAAGTGCCGGGGAAGCCAGGTGGATTTATGCAGTCGGGAAACTTGCAGGTGAACACTTATCTCATGCGTATTATAAACAGTTTCAGCTACCTGTTGTTACGGTGAGACCATTTAATGTATATGGGCCGGGTCAAACAGGGGAAGGAGCTATCCAGATATTTATCAAGAAAGCATTAAAAAACGAAGAAATATGGATCAATGGGGACGGAACCCAGATCAGGGCCTGGTGTTATGTGGATGATTTTGTGGATTGCCTGATGCTATGTATGGAAAATCCAAAAGCAATTGGTCACGCTTTTAACCTGGGTAACGCCCGGGCGATTATGACAACCCTGGGACTCGCACAAACAGTGTGCAGGGTGCTTAAATCTGATTCAAAAATTGTGCATAGACCTCCTTTAAGTGCAGATATTGAACTTCGCATCCCAAGTGTTGAGAAGGCAGAAAATGTTTTGGGATTCAAAGCAAAAGTGGATCTGGATGAAGGAATCCGAAGAACAGGTGAGTGGTTTTTAAAAAATGACAGGTAATAAATGCGGATAAAAATGGACTTTAAATGAAAGTTCTTGTGATGCCGGTTAATGTTGCTTCTATTGCATCCATTACCGTCGAATCTTTGAATAATGTGGAAGGGGTGGAGGCGCGGGGTTTCTTCATCAATAAACATAAATATCATTACCCGAGCAGCAATAGCCATTATTTCGAAGGAGTGTCCAGAATACGAAAGCCTTTAAAATGGGCCATGCAGCTTTTGCGGAGGTATTTTCTTTTCAGGAGCCTGTATAAATGGGCGGATATTGTTCACTGGATATACGATGATGCCGGACTGAACAAAGGGGAAGTCCGGTTCATTAAAAGGCATAAAAAACCCTGTGTTGTTGAATGGGTCGGAAGTGATATTCGGAACCCGGAAAGACTTTTTGGGATAAATAAGTATTACAAGCAGGCATTTAATAACGGGTATGAGTATTCGTTTTATGAAAGTGAAAAACAATCCTTTTATAATCAGGCTAAGTTTCTTTCGTATGGTGCGATCCCGCTCGTAAATCCCGAGATGGACTTGTACTTAAATAAAGACTTGTTCCCCTTTAGATTTTTTATCCCGCATAAACTTTTTTTGAATGAGTTTCTGCCTGTTTATCCCTCTCCCGATAACCGCAAACCACTGATACTGCACTCACCAACGGCCAAATTTGCAAAAGGTTCTAATTTTATTTTACCTGTGATTGAGGAACTTCAAAAAGAATATGACTTCGATTTTAAGCTCTTGCAAAATATGCCCAGGACTGAAGTGCTTGATTTGATGCGCGGTTGTGATATTTTTATTGATCAGTTAATTATTGGTATGTACGGACTGGCCAGTTCTGAAGCGATGGCTTTTGGAAAGCCGGTTGTCTGTTATATTATGCCCGAGGTTTTTGAGAATGGTCTGGCGGAAAATTGCCCGATTGTTAACACAACAGTTGAAACGCTGAAAGAGACATTGGTAAGACTTATCTGTGACCCTGCGTTGCGCAACAAAATAGGAAAGGCAAGCAGGAAATTTGCAGAAGAGAATTTTGAAGCGAAGAGTAATGCAAAAAAATTACTGACTATGTATCGTGAAGTGATTTTTCGTACCACAAAACATTAAAATACTTGAGTTACCTGAAAGGTCTTATAAAAGATTCGTTTGTTTACGGTGTGGCATCTATATTGAGCCGGTTTATCGGCTTTTTACTTATGCCGTTGTATACACGTATTTTAACTCCTGCAGATTATGGTGTATTGAATATCATTAATATTACGGTTACGCTGGTTACATTGTTTTCTGTGCTTGGCCTTGACGGGGCCGCTCATATTTTTTTTTGGGACAATGAGGACACTGACAGACGAAAATCAGTTTTTTCCTCCTGGTGCTGGAGTCAGTTTGCGGCAAGCCTTTTTATCGCCTCTCTTTTAATAATTTTTGCAGACAGGTTATCTGTTGCTCTTTTTGGGTCCGATTCTAATTCTGGTTTGTTCAGGCTGTCGGCGATAATCCTGTTCACCGGGATATTACCTGCTGTGGCTATTAACTGGTTTCGTGTCAGGAGATTGCCATGGACTACTACATGGTTCTCCCTTGCTTTGGGAATAATTACCATTGTTCTTAATGTTTGGTTTATTGCCGGTTTACGCTGGGGTATTAAGGGATTTATACTTGCACAGGTAATAAGCGGGGGTATTATGTCTTGTGTTACAGTTTTTTTGATGAAAGATTGGTTGTCCCCGGTCAGGATTAACAAAGCCCTGCTCAGGATGATGTTAAAGTATTCAACGCCTCTTATTCCTGCCGCGCTGGCATATTGGTCACTAAATTTTGCGGGAGGATATTTTTTACAGATTCAGAAGGGTGAATCCGAAGTGGGTCTTTATCAGACCGGCTCTACTATTGCAAGTATAATGATGCTGATAATAAGTTCATTTACACAAGCGTGGGGACCGTTTGCGATGTCGATAAGATCTGAAGCGGGCGCTGATAAGTTTTATGCAAGAGTGTTATTATTTTATATTTCAATTGCCGGCCTGTTTGCTGCTGGGATTGGAATTTTTGCCCATGAAATTTTATATTTTATTACAACACCACTTTATTGGAAAGCTGATTGGGTGGCTGGTATACTGGCATTCAATGCGGTCATAGCTGGTTTAATTTTTATTGCTGCGCTGGGGTTGAATTTCGTGAAGAATATGAAACCCTATTCGTATGCCACTATTATCGGCGCATTGATTAATCTTTGTTTGTTTTATGTGGCTATCCGTTTTTTGGGGAAAGAGGGCTGTGCTCTTTCGATTTTACTGACCAATATTGGTGTATCTGTATGGATATTCAGAGCTTCTCAGAAGGCGTATTTTATCCCGTATAATTTTTATAAGGCAGGAATGATTTTTTTGTTGTGTGTTGGGTTTGTTGCCGTTTCAAAAATTATCAATGTGTCATCCATTTGGATATCTGTGGGGATCAAATCTATACTGGGTCTGCTATTAGTATTTTTGTTGTTTTATTTGAATAAAAGTTTTTATTTCCAGATTTTAAATCGCTTTAAAACAAGGTTTAGCTGATGTTGCTATCTGCATTCAGGTGCATATGAAGATTCTTTTTATCCCATTTAATATTGCGTCAAAAGCTTCTATAACGATCGATGCTCTTAACATGATGGAGGGTATTGAGGCTAGGGGCCTTTTTCTTGGCTCTGACATAAAGCAGTCAATTGGGAAGAATGTAACAAAAATTGACGTTGTTAGATTTTCAAAAAGTCCGCTTGGTTGGCTATTTATGCAAATAAGAAAGGCATATTACTTCCAAAAGATGATCCGCTGGGCGGATGTGATCCACTGGGTCTGGGACAGTGCCTATAGCGGTCAGGCAGACCTGAAATATGTGGCATGGCTGAAGAAGCCGGGGCTGATCGAGTGGTCGGGAAGCGATATCCGTTACCGGGAACGGGCTATCGAATTGAACCCGTATATGCGGACGGCTTATGATAACGGATATGAATATGCGCATATTGAGACCCGGGAAAAATCGGACCGGATCCAGGCACGCTTCGCCCGCCTTGGTTTTTTACCGCTGACCACGCCGGAAATGAACCTCTATGTCCGGAAAGATCTTTTTCCCCGGACCTATATCACCCTGCACCGGCTGAATGTAAAGGACTTTAAACCGGTGGAGCCTTCCAACCCGCGTCCCCTGGTTGTACATGCCCCCACCCAGCGGGTGGCCAAGGGCACAGATCATATTATCCGGGCGGTGGAAGAACTGAGGTCCGAGCTGGATTTTGATTTTCGCCTGCTGGAAAACCTGCCCCGGCAGGAAGCCATGCGGCAGGTACAGCAATGCGATATATTTATTGATCAGCTGATGCTGGGTTCGCATGGCCTGGCCAGTTGTGAAGCGATGGCTTTTGGCAAACCGGTACTCTGCTATATCATGCCGGCCGTTTACCAGAACGGGCTGCCTCCGGAATGCCCGATCGTGAATGTTACTGTAGAAACCCTGAAAGCGGAGTTACGTAAACTCATCCTGGATCCCTCCCTTCGCAGGGAGACCGGGAATAAGGGAAGGGAATATGCATTGAAGTATCATGACGCGGATTCCATTGCCGGGCAATTGGCGGATCATTACCGGGAAGTGCTGGCGGCAAAAAAAATTACAAAACAATAATCAGCGTATAATTTATGTGCGGAATCGCCGGAATAATAACTGCCAATCCAAATGAACTGGGCAGCAGCAGGCTTAAACAGATGACGGATACCATTGCCCACCGGGGCCCCGACGGGGATGGCCATTGGATCAGCCCGGATGGAAAAGTAGGCCTGGGCCATCGCCGCCTGGCCATTATTGATCTGTCGGAGGCCGGCGCCCAGCCCATGCATTACCTGGACCGCTACAGCATTACCTTCAATGGGGAGATCTATAACTATATTGAGTTAAAAGAACTTTGTGAGAAACAGGGTTACCGCTTTGCCAGCCACAGCGATACGGAAGTGATCATGGCCCTCTACGACTGGAAAAAAGAAGCCTGCCTCACTTATTTTGACGGGATGTTTGCCCTGGTGATTTACGACGCGAAGGAACAGAAAGTGTTTGCTGCGCGGGACCGTTTCGGGGAAAAGCCTTTTTATTATTATCATGAGCCGGGAAAGATCTTTGTCTTCGCCAGCGAAATGAAAGCGCTCTGGGCTACCGGTGTCAAACGGGAACTGAACAGACGGATGCTCTACAATTATATGGCCTTTAAATATGTGGACAACCCGGCCGATTACAGCGAAACTTTTTTCTCCGGTATTACCCGCCTGCCGCATTCGCATTATATACTGATCGATATCCCCTCCCTGGCGCTTACCAGCCAGCGCTACTGGGATATCAATAAAAATTATACGGACCATTCTGTTACCATGGACCAGGCCGCGGAGAAATTCCGGGAACTGTTTTATACATCGGTCAGCCGGCGCCTGCGCAGTGATGTACCCGTGGGAAGCAGTCTCAGCGGGGGCCTCGACAGCAGCGCGGTGGTGGCCGTGATCGATGACCTGAATAAAACAAAGGGACTCAAGCAAAGCACATTTTCCGCTATTTTCCCCGGCTTTGAAAAAGACGAAAGTCAGTATATCCACCTGCTGCTGAAACAGCTGAATGTGGATCCGCATTTCACCAGCCCGGATGCCGGTACCATGCTCCGGGAACTGGACACCTGTTTTTATCACCAGGAAGAACCCTTTGGCTCCGCCAGCATCCTTGCTCAATATGAAGTGTTAAAGCTGGCAAAACAAAATAATGTAACCGTATTGCTGGACGGGCAGGGCGCTGATGAACTGCTGGCGGGTTATCACCCTTTTTACCAGTACTTTTTCAAAGAGCTGAAAAAAAATAATCCTGCCCTATATACCAAAGAGCTGGCAGCTTACCGGCAGTTGCAGGGAAACAGCAGGATCAACCCGATCCCGCCAAAGGACCTGAAGTACTATGCCCGCAAACTGGGCGAGCCAGCCAGGGATCAATTGAAGAAATGGCGGGGCATTTACCGGCAATGGGCCCATCCCTATTTCAACACGGATTTTTTCCACGAATACAGCCGGGATCAATTTATTTTCCCCAACCCGGCCTCGACCCTCAATGAGGCCCTCTACAACAGCGTGAACGAAAGCATGACCCAGTTGCTGCGCTATGCCGACCGCAACAGCATGGCGCATAGCCGCGAAGTAAGGCTGCCCTTCCTGAGCCACGAACTGGTGGAATTCCTGTTCAGCCTCCCGGCGGAAATGAAAATCCATGATGGCTGGACCAAATATATCCAGCGGAAAGCCTTTGAGCCCCTCCTGCCCGCAACCATCACCTGGCGGAAGGATAAGATCGGGTACGAACCCCCGCAGAAGAAATGGATGGAAAAGGAGGAAGTGAAGCAACAGATCCTCGCCACCCGGCAGGAACTGGTGAAAGAGAAAATACTTCACCCGAATGTATTAAAGCAACCAGCCGAAGCTGCAGCGGCCCATGAAGATGTGAATAATAACTGGAACCATTTAATGTTGTCATATTTACTTAAAAACAAATAGTACGATTTTATGTTAATGGAAGAATCAGTTTGGATTGGTAATGAGCTTCTGAATTTGGCGAAACAGGGGGAATTATCTCCTCTTTTAAATTTTGGCAGTTCAACAGGGCATTTCAGAAGATATGGGCAACCAGTAATTTATAACAATATATTCAGACCGCTGCAGTCGATTGAAGCAGAAGTGTATCATTTGGATATAAAAAAGGCTGAAGGGGTTGATTTTGTTGGGAATGTTTTCGAGGATAAAGAACTTTATAACGAGATTAAAAAGAAAGGAATTAAGACCATTTTGTGCTCAAACTTATTGGAGCACGTACCAGACCGTATACCGTTTTTCAGGATTTTGGAGAATCTTTTGGGTGACCACGGTTATTTGCTTATTACGGTTCCCAATCTATACCCATATCATGCTGATCCCATCGATACGGGATACAGACCATCGGTGCCGGAGTTGGTAAAGGAGTTTCCTGCAGCAAAAGTTATAAAGAGTGAAGTTATTACAGTGGACGAATCGCATTTTACATTCATGATTAAAAGGCCAAAACTATTTCTGATTGTTTTGATCCGGCTTATCACTCCTTTTTATAAATTCAAAGCATGGAAGAGAAACATTAGTGATTTGCCGAATTGGTTTAAAAAATTTAAAGTTACCTGTGTGTTGTTTGAGTTAAAAAATTAACTGTGAGTCTGTAATTATTATCGTGAAAAAAGTCATTTATATATCAAATGTTAACCTTAAGGGAGCTTTTCTTCGTGGAGTGATTCACAAGATACTTGGGCAGGAAAAGGCATTTAGGAGAAATGGGTTTATTGTGGATATGTTATATCCTGACAAAGGCAAGGTAGTATTGAGACGGGGTAGTGGGGAAACCCTTTTATTTAAGGGCGGTAATCAAACTGTGGCCGGAGGGTCACTCTATCAGAAGGTTAAGGGCCATTTTATTGAATCATGGTATGGGAGTATCAATTTTGATGATTGTTACAATACGATCATTAACGAAAAATATGATGCTATTTACCTGCGTTTTTTTATGCCGGGGTCTAATCTAATTTCGTTCCTGAATCAGGTGAGAAGCACTTGTCCCGGACTTATTATTTTGCTTGAATACCCAACGCTAAGAATTAAAGACCTTTATCAGAACACATTAGTCCGGCGATTTACATACATGGTAAACAGGAATAAGGTTGATAAATTAAATAATCTGGCGGATTATATAATAACGTTGACAAGGGATAAGTTTCTTTTCGGTAAACCGGCTATTTTCATGCCGAATGGCATTGATCTGGATGGAATCAGGGTGGTGGATCCCCCTGCATATATGCGTGAATTGGTTTTGGTTGGGGTTGCGTCGGATATTCATTTTTATCATGGGTTTGACAGGTTGATTAGAGGGTTGGCTATTTATAATGGTAAGGAACATGGGGTTCCGGTTGTTCTGCGATTAATAAGTAACCCACTTAGCGGTCATTTGGCTGAACTTAAGAATCTCTGCAAAGATCTGGGTGTGGAAGAGTCGGTAAGTTTTGAATTGCCCATACCAAGAGAGCAGCTGAAGGAAGTTTATAAAAGTGCCCATTTGGGAATCGGGACACTTGCTTTGCACAGAATCGGGTTAAACGACAATTATTCCCTGAAGCACCGGGAATATGCTGCTTTCGGTTTGCCTTTCATTATGAGTAAGGGGGATGAACATTTTGAGCATTCGCCGTTTGTGCTGACTGTTGAAAGGGATGAAAATCCATTACCTGTTCAGCAGATCGTTGATTTTTATAAAAACATAAGGGATCAATACCCCGATTACCCGCAAAGGTTCAGAGAATCGGTGGAAAAGCAGATAACCTGGGAAGGGCAGATGCAGGGTGTATTTGATGTGATTAAAAAAGGGAAATAAGCGGAAGCAAATGAAAGTGGTGCAGGTCTTATACAGCGGGCTTGGCGGGCATGGCAGTGTGGTCAGCTCCCTGGTACGGGCAGATAAAAATAAGAGCTGGCAGCACCAGTTGCTCTTTTATGGAATTGAGGAACTCCTGCCGGCCTACCGGGATTTTTGTGTAGCCCGGGCCATCCCTTTTTTCAGCATCCGGAAAAGGCAGGGTCTCTTCCGGTTGCCGGGTAAGGAAGTCTATACCGCTTTCAAAAAGCTCGCACCCGATTGTATTATCCTGCACAGTCCCACGCTGATCTTGCCCGCCTGGCTCTATTCTTTCTTTCACCGGAAGAAATTATTCGTGGTCGAACATACCCCGCATGCCAGCAAGGGCCGGGCGGAAAAACTGGCCGGCTTCTTATCTCTTTTACTGGCGCGGAAAACGGTCTGTCTCTCGGCGGCTTACCGGGAAGAAATAAAAAAACGGACTCCATTGCTCAATACGGATAAGCGGACGACGGTAATCCGGAACGGTATTGACCTGGACCGGTTTGTTCCCCGCATTTCCACCGGTAAAACCGGGTACCATATCGGGATGGCGGGACGCTTCAGCCGGCAAAAAAACCAGGCCCTCCTCCTGGATATATTTATTTCAGGAATAAAAGACGGCCGGATTAACAGGGATACCCATCTGCATTTCGCGGGCGATGGGGAAACCCTGCCTGAATTACAGGAAAAAACGGAACGGGCCGGGTTGGGGGCGCAGGTACATTTTCACGGGTTGCTGAAAGAGGAAGCGCTTATCAGTTTTTTGGGAAAGCTCGATCTCTACCTGCACGCCAGTAAGGCGGAAACCATGTGCACCTCGGTTATGCAAGCCCTTGCCTGTGGCTTGCCGGTGATCGGATCGGATATACCGGGCATCAACGACCTGCTGCCCCCTGAGAATAAAAGTATTGAAGTATTACCCAATGATAAACCTGAATGGTGGCTGAATCTGATAGTAGAATATCAGTACATTGACCATAGAGTGGAAAAATCCGGGTTAGCCCGCCAGGCGGCCGAACAATTTTTTTCCGCAACAGAAACCTTTTCCGCCTATTCAAAATTGATTGAAAACTAAGCATGCCAATAATTATTGAAATTGTCAAGAACTGCCTGATCAAAGTGCCCTTTATTAAGGAAATAGCCAAAAAAAGGCATGTCACCGGCTTTAACCAGTCGGAAGAAGGGATCCGAACCATCTTTGAAACCTATCGCCGCTATACCGGGTTCGAAGGAAAAAATGTAATCGAACTGGGACCAGGACATACCTGGGGCCCGGCCAAAAAAATGAAGGAAGCCGGGGCCGCTTCGGTTTCCATTATTGATATCGAGCGCTATATTCCGGATACCGTGCTGGGAGAAAATCCCTGGCTGAACTATATTATGTATCCCGGCGGGACCATGCCCCTGGCGGCTGAGCAGTTTGACCTGGTACTGAGTTATACCGTATATGAACATCTCCGGCAACCGGAAACCACGATCCGGGAAACCTTCCGCATCCTGAAAAAAGGAGGCCTGGCGGTTCACCTGATTGACCTCGGGGACCACCTGCATTTTGGGCACGATCCTTCCAAACAATTTAATTGTCTTCGCTTCGGTAATACAACCTGGGACCTGATGAGCCGGAACCGGAGTATCTATGTAAACCGGATCCGGAAAAGCGGCTGGAGAAAACTGCACCGGGAAGCGGGGTTTACCATCGTGGAGGAGAAGGATATTATCGATGAATATTCCCGGACCCTTTTTGAAAAAGGGGGGCTTGCCTATCTTGCAAAACTGGAACCCGAAGACCGTTTTGTTTCCAATCTCATATTAGTCGTCAGAAAATAGTCAGGTATCAATTATTGCCCGTGAAGATCTTATTTGTCCAGAAAATGGCCTCAATATCAGGTTCGGAACTCTACCTGATGCACCTGCTGCCGGAACTGAAGAAAAGAGGATACGAAGTAAAAGTGCTGATCATATTCCCTGTTGTACCCGAAGGCACCCGGCCCTTTATTCAGCATTTCAGGGACAGGGATATTGAAGCCTTCGAGATCTATGGACATGGAGCGGCTTCGCCGGCCCTGTTGTTCAGGATCCGCCGTCTCCTGAAGAGAGAACAATTCGATATCGTACAAAGCAATCTCGTTCATGCCGACTTCTGGATGGCGCTGCAAAAATTGCTTTTCTTTCCCCGGATGCGGCTGATCAGTGTAAAGCACGGCTTTGATGAAGCCTATTCGGCCCGTTACGGCAATGATCCCCGGCACCTGAAACGATGCCTTTTTTATTGGGTCCAGAAATTTTCCGGGCTCTTTGCGGATTATAATGTAACGATCTCAAAGGGACTGTTCGATATGTATGTATCGGGTGGAATGGTAAAAAAAGAACGGATCCGGAATATTTACTACGGGCTCGACCTGGGTGAAAAGGAAAAGCTGGTACGGGAAAGGGAACCGGGGGAAACTTATGCCCTGATCCTGGGCAGGCTGGTAAAATACAAGGGGCATGAAATGCTGCTGCAGGCCTGGCAGAAAGTGGCGGCTGAAAACCCTTCCTGGAAACTCTATATTGTGGGAGGCGGGAATTATGAACCGGCCCTGAAACAACGCCATGCTGAAATGAGGCTGGGGGATTCGGTTCGCTTTCTCGGTTACCAGGCCAACCCGCATCAACTGATAAAGGATGCCCGCTTTATGCTCGTCACCTCCACCTGGGAAGGATTCGGACTGATCATGCTCGAAGGCTGGGTCCATAAAAAACCCATTATTGCCTTTGATGTACCGGCCATGAATGAGGCTATTGTCAACGGCGAGGGAGGGGTACTGGTAAAACCCTTTGATACGGAACGGCTGGCAGATCAGATCATCCGTTATTTCCGGCAGCCGGAAATAGTCAAACAGCAGGGAGACGCCGGCTACCAGCGCCTGTATTCCTATTTTACGGTAGCGCGCATGACCGATGAAATGGAAGAAGTTTACCGGAACCAGGGGAATAAATAAAACTTAAAGCAAAGATGGAAGAATATACCAGTTATTACCTGTTATGGCCTGATGATATCATCTGGGTGCCGGTATGTTTACTGGTTTTATCCATATTTGTGTACAAGAAAAGCAGGAAGTACAAGGATACGATAATACAGAAATATTACCTGCCCGCATTCTATCTCAGGATCCTTTTTGCCACCCTGTTCACCCTGATCAGCCAGTATTACTTTGTATTCGCAGATACCAATCACTATTACCAGGCCGTGCTGGATATGCATAAGGCGGTAGCGAACGACTACGGTCACCTGAAAGATATCTATTTCAACCTGAAGCTTAAAAGCGATAACCCCGTTTTCCCTTATTTTCTCTATGACGCCCTGGGTATTACCCACCTGTACATGGCGGATGTAACCAATTATTTTACCCCCAAATTCGCCCTTCCTTTCTCGCTGATGTTCGGGAAAAGTTATCTCGCGATCTGTTATTGCATGAGTCTCTGGGCCTTCGGGGGCTGCTGGCGGCTGTTTAAAATGTTTTACAGCATGTATCCCCACCTGCATAAAAAAATAGCCATCGCCTGTTTGTTTATGCCCTCGCTTTTATTCTGGGGAACCGGGATGCTGAAAGACACCATCTGTATCGGAGCTATCGGCTACATTCTTTATGCCGCCTACAATCTTTTTATCCGGAAGAAATACCGGACCACCGACCTGGTTTTTTTGCTGCTGAGCGGGTACCTTTTGTTTTACCTGAAAGCCTATATCCTGATCAGCCTGCTGGCGGCCTTTATGCTCTGGATCTTTATGCAGGTGCGCGGATTGATCCAGGACCGTTTATTACGCCAGATCACCACCATACTGGTGGTGGGGATTGCAGGGGTGGCCGCTTTTTTGGTGATCCAGGGTTTTGCCGCTTCCGAGATCACCTCCCAGTTCACGACAGATAATATTGTAAAAGCAGCCCAGGAGCAGCAACAGATGTTTGTCCGGAACCAGATCGGCACCGGCTCCAATTTTAAAGTGGCGGTCGTGGATAATTCGATCGGCAGTATGCTGGCCGCTTTTCCACTGGGGATCGTGAACACTTTTTTCCGGCCCTTTCCCTGGGATGTAAGATCGCCCTTTATGGCGTTTTCCTTCCTGGAAGCATTTGCCTTCCTGTCGCTTACCATCCTGGCGTTCCGGAGACTCGGGGTAAAAAAATTCTTTGGAATCATCGCTTCTGAACCGGTGATCAGTTTTGCCTTTGTTTTCGCGATAGTTTTTGGAGGATTTGTGGGGATGACAACCGGGAATTTCGGGGCCCTGAACCGTTATAAAATTCCCGCCCTGCCATTTTATGCGATGGCGCTGTTTCTCATCATGGACAAGTCCGGCAAATTTGCGCCGGGTATAATTTTCAATAAAAAGTTCTTCTGATTATGTGCGGAATCGCAGGTTCACTGAATTTTCCACTGGATATTCCCCGCCTGACCCGGGATCTCTGGCACCGCGGCCCGGATGAGCAGGCAACTTTCACAGAAGGAAATCTTCAGTTGCACCATCACCGGCTTGCCATCCTCGATATTGAGAGCGGGAAGCAACCCATGCACCTGGAGCACCTGACGATCATCTTTAACGGGGAGATCTATAATCACCAGGAAGTAAGGGTACGCCATGGGCTCCGGGGTCATACGCATTCGGATACCGAAACCATTTTGCTTGCTTACCTGAAACTGGGGCCTGCCTGTTTACAGGATTTTGACGGTATGTTCGCCCTTGTTATTTATGACCGGAAGGAAAAGAGGCTGTTCATCGCGAGGGACAGGGCGGGTAAAAAACCATTCTACTATTACCGGTCGGGCGAACAGTTTGTATTTGCCAGTGAACTGAATGCCCTGCAGGGCCAGGTACAGGCCCCTATTGATGAGCAGCAGATCGGGCAGTTCCTCCGCTACGGAGCATTTCCCGGGGCATCCACCCCTTACCTGCATACCCGGGAACTGCCTCCCGGGCACTTTGGCTATGTGAACCTGGCGGATGCTTCGGTTACCCTGCACCGTTGGTGGAATATAGCAGATGCGTACAGGCAGCCGGGACCGGTGAACGAAGAGGAAGCCCTGGAGAAAGTGGACAGCCTCTTACAGCAGGCGGTTAAAAGCCGGCTCTTATCCTCCGACCTGGAAGTAGGTTCCTTTTTAAGCGGTGGAATAGACAGTGGCCTGGTAACCGCTATGGCCTCCCAATATAAACCCGGTCTCAAAACCTTTACCGTATCATTCACCGGGTCCTACGATGAAGCGCCGCTGGCCCGCCTCGTGGCTGATAAATACAAAACCGATCATACCGAACTCCGCATTTCTTTTGATGAACTGCAGAATGATATTGAAAAGATACTGGCGAATTACGGGGAACCCTTTTATGATGATTCAGCTATTCCCAGTTATTATGTCAGCCGTGAAGCCCGGAAATACCTGACGGTGATCCTGAACGGGGACGGTTCCGATGAGATATTCGGCGGCTACCGGCGTTATGTGCCATTCGCGAAGTATGATTTTTTTTCCAAACCGGCTGTATTAACGGCGCTTGCCTCTCTCTGCAAAAAGATCATCCCCGTGGCACACGAAAAACAATCCCGCCTGAATTATCTCTACCGGCTGGCCGACCTGGCCTCCCAAAAAGGGACCGATGTATACTATTCTTCCACCACGGATATATTTTCCGGGTATTACAGGTATCTCCATAACCCGGCTGAGGGAACAGCGGATGAGATAGGAGAGAAACTCGTGGCATTGAAACATAGTTCCCTCTCGGGCCTGCAGAAACTGATGCTGATGGATTTCACGTCCATTCTGCCGGATATCCTGCTGGTTAAAATGGATATTGCCACCATGGCCAGTTCCCTGGAGGGGCGCAGTCCATTTCTCGCCAAGGACATGCTGGAATATGTTCCGGGACTGCCGGATCACTATAAGATCAGGGGCACTTCCACCAAGTACCTGCTGCGTAAACTGGCCGTGAAATACCTGCCGGGGGAACTGGTGAATCAGCCCAAGCGGGGTTTCGAAGTACCACTGAAACAATGGGTGGATAAGGAACTGAAAGAGATCATCTTTGATTACCTCGGCGCCGCTGATTCCTACGCGAACCAGTTTGTGGATCCCGTTTTTATCCGCCGGCTGCTCAACCGGGAAATAAAACTGTCTGATGAAAAAAGGGCGAAGATGCTCTACACACTTTTTGCCCTGGATGTGTGGTTTAAGAAGTGCTATTTGGTTGGTAAGTTGAAAAGTTGATAGGTTGACTGGTTGAAAAGTTGACAGGGCCTTCTAATAAGCATTGACCCTTGAAAATTGAGAATTGAAAATTAATTGATCAATTGGTTCATTTATTAATTAACAATGTCTGCTGAATTTACTACCGGCAAACTGGTCATTTCCCTCGACTTTGAATTGTTCTGGGGCGTAAGAGATAAACGCACCATAGAAAGTTATGGGGCCAATATCCTCGGTGTGCGGCAGGTGATGCCCGCCCTGCTTTCCGCTTTTGATAAATACCAGGTAAAAGGAACCTTTTCCACGGTTGGCTTCCTGTTTGCCCGGAATAAAGAAGAACTGTTGGCGGCCTGTCCGGATCTGCAGCCGGAGTATAACGATCATAAACTCTCTCCCTATCCTTCTCTTTCGCAGTTGGGAAAGGATGAACAGGATGATCCCTGGCATTTTGGATACTCCCTGCTGGAGCAGGTCCGGGTAAATGGCCGTCACGAGATCGGGACCCATACCTTCTGTCATTATTATTGCCTGGAGCCGGGTCAAACTGCAAGGGCCTTTAAAGAGGATCTTCTGGCTGCAAAAAGGATTGCAGCGGCGAAAGGGATTGGTGTCAGAAGCCTGGTCTTTCCCCGCAACCAGTTCAATGAAGAATATCTTTCTGTATGCAGGGAAGCAGGCATTGATTCCTACCGGGGTAACCCGGAATCCTGGTTATACGCGGGCCGGAATAAGAATGACGAAAGCCGGTTCCGGAGGGCCATTCGCTTGCTCGATGCCTATCTTAACCTGACCGGTCATCATGATCATACAAAGGAATATGTATTGTCATCCCCGCTGGTCAATGTGGCGTCATCCCGGTTTCTCCGGCCTTACAGCAAAAAGCTTTCATTTTTTGAGCCGCTTCGTTTACGGAGGATCAAAAAATCGATGCTGCATGCGGCCCGCCATAAAAAGCTGTTTCATCTCTGGTGGCATCCCCACAATTTCGGGGTGAACCTGGAACAGAATATGGCTTTTCTCGAAAAAATCCTTCAGTATTACCGGCAATTACAGCAGGAGTATGGGTTCAGCAGTGTGACCATGTCCGGGCTTACAGATGAATTGAAACAATCCCAATGAACAAGAAAATAGTCATGCTTTGCTCCGACTGTTTTTCGACAGTCACTTTATATAATGCGGTCAGCCGTCAGTATCCCATTGACCGGGTGATCACCGAGGACCCCATGCGGGGGATGGCACTGGCAAAAAGAAGGGTAAAGAAACTGGGCTGGTTCCGGGTGGCCGGGCAGGTTTTGTTTAGTGTTTGCATCGTGCCGCTGATCCGGGCAGGCAGCAAAAAAAGGATGATGCAAATTCATGCGGATTACCGTTTTGACGAAACACCGGTGCCACCGGAAAAGAAAACAAGGGTGGCCACGGTCAACAGCGAAGAATGTATAGCGCTGCTGAAAGAGCTGAACCCGGATGTGGTGATGGTCAATGGTACAAGGATCATTTCAAGGAAAGTGCTGGACAGCACAAAGGCTGTTTTTATCAATATGCACACCGGTATCACGCCCAAATACCGGGGTGTACACGGCGGTTACTGGGCCCTGGTGAAGAATGATGCGGCGAATTGCGGGGTGACCGTGCACCTGGTGGATAAAGGCATTGATACCGGCGGGGTCCTGTACCAGGCATTGATCCCGGTTACAAAAAAGGATAATTATTTTACTTATCCCTTTCTGCAGTTTGGCGAAGGAATCCCCCTGGTGCAAAAAGCCGTGGAGGATGCACTGGAGCACCGGATTAAGGTAGTGGAAAGCCGTACCAAAGAATCCGCCCTCTATTATCATCCCACAATCTGGCAGTATTTGTTTAAACGTCTGACAAAAGGCATTAAATAAAAGGAGTACAACCCCAATCCTCAACCCTAAACCCCTCAACCCTCAACCCTAAACCCTCAACCCTAAACTCTCAACCCTCAACCTTAAACTCTCAACCCTCAACCCCAAACCCCCAACTCTCACCACTCCATGCCCAAATTAATCCGTATCACCACCGCCCCGATATCTCTCAACGTCTTATTACCCGGCCAGATG
>JBBIGW010000044.1:0-23872 GCA_037447355.1 Bacteroidia bacterium
GTTGTGGACGGTACTAATCAAACCGTTGGTCGTATGTGTGCTAAAATTGCCGCTGTATTACGTGGTAAGAACAAAGCATGCTACACCCCCCACGTTGACACCGGCGATTATATCGTGGTGATCAACTGTGAGAAAGTTGTATTTACCGGGAACAAACTGGAACAAAAAATTTACGACCACTTCACCGGTTATCCCGGAGGCCGTAAAGAGGAAACAGCCGCTAACCTGCAGAAACGCCGTCCCGAGGTGGTGATTGAAAGAGCGGTGAAAGGGATGCTTCCCAAGAGCCGTCTTGGCCGCAAGATGTACAAGAAATTATTCGTGTATGCCGGCGCCGCGCATCCGCACGGAGCGCAACAGCCGAAAGAACTCAAATTCTAATTAAAAAACGTCCAAACAAACTATAATGGAAAAACAAAAAAACGGAGTGGGTCGTCGTAAAGAAGCGGTAACCCGTGTATTCGTTTCCAAGGGAGACGGTAAGATTACAGTAAACGATAAAGACTATAAGGCCTATTTTCCGCTGGTGTACCTGCAGAACCAGGTGGAGCGCCCGCTGAAAACAGTGGATGTGGCGAACAAATTTGATGTAAAGATCAATGCGGCCGGTGGCGGTCTCAAAGGCCAGGCGGAAGCGGCCATGCTGGGGATCTCCCGCGTGCTGGTGGAGCTGAATCCTGAGTTTCGCCCCGCGCTGAAAGCAGCCGGTCTGCTGAAACGGGATCCGCGTTCTGTGGAGCGTAAGAAATTCGGTCATAAGAAAGCCCGCAGAAGCTACCAGTTCTCTAAACGTTAAGAAAAGTTACGGGCTATTAGTTATGAGCTTCGAGTTAACGTCTCACAGCTCAAAACCCGCAGCTCATTGCTTTATATTCAGAATAACTACAACAATAACAGAAAAATGGAAAATACATCCTTACAACAGCAACTTCTCGAAGCAGGTGTTCATTTCGGTCACCTCAAGAAGAAGTGGAATCCCAAGATGTTGCCTTACATCTTTGCTGAAAAGAAAGGTATCCACATCATTGACCTGAACAAAACCGTGGAATGCCTGCAGGAAACAGCGGCCGCCATGAAGGCCATTGCCCGCAGCGGGAAAAAGATCCTGTTTGTCGGCACCAAGAAACAGGCGAAAGATATCGTGAACGAGAGCGCGAAGAAAGTGAACATGCCCTTTGTAACCGAAAGGTGGCTGGGTGGCATGCTGACCAATTTCAATACCGTGCGGAAGAGTGTGAAGAAAATGCAGAGCATTGAGAAAATGCTGGGTGACGGTTCTTTTGACAGCATTACCAAGAAAGAACGCCTGACCCTGAGCCGTGACAAGGATAAAATGGAGAAAGTATTAGGTGGTATCGCCCAGCTGGGTCGTGTGCCGGCTGCCCTCTTCATCGTGGATATCGGGCACGAACATATCGCCCTGGCGGAAGCCAAGCGCCTGGGTATTTCCACCTTCGGGGTGGTGGATACCAACTGCGATCCCAACAAAGTGGATTTCGCGATCCCGGCCAATGACGATGCAACCAAGTCGATCGCCATCATTGTAAATTACATCACGGCGGCGATTGCGGAAGGACTGGCCGAAAGACAGGCAGCGAAGGACGAAGAAGTGGATGAGATGACCGATGATGAAAAAGAAAGGAAAGCCGCAAAACTGCAGGCGGAAGCTGAAGCAGAAGGCGGACGTGGCGGCAGGGGTCGTGGTACCGGGGCCGGTGCAGGCGGCGGACAAAGACGCCGTTCAGGAAGCGGTACGCCCGGTGGACGTGGTCCCGGTGGTGGAAGGAGATAAGCAACAGTCTGTAATCGGCAGTCTGTAGTCAGTAGTCGAATACACTGCCGCCCGACAGAATGCTTAATATTGGAAGAATTGTATTGTTAATTATTAATTATTAATACCTAATTATATGAGCACCGTAACAATAAGTGCACAGGATATCAATAAGCTCCGCCAGGCAACCGGGGCCGGCATGATGGATTGCCGCAAAGCCCTGACAGAGACCAATGGCGATTTTGAAGCAGCGATCGACTGGCTGCGCAAGCAGGGCCAGAAAGTAGCGGCCAAAAGAAGTGACCGTGAAGCGAAGGAAGGTGTGGTGATTGCCCAGACCACAGCCGATCACAAAACCGGTATCGTGGTATGTGTGAGCTGCGAAACGGATTTTGTTTCCAAGAATGCGGATTTCGTGGCTTTCGGTAAGAGCATTGCCGATGCTGCCATCGCTGCCAATGTTACCAGCCTGGAACAACTGATGGCTGTAAAGATCGGCGACCTGACCGTTGCCGCCCTGGTGGATGAGAAACTGGCTACCATCGGTGAAAAGATCGGGGTAACCAAATTCGAGCGCATCGATGCTCCCTTTGTAGCCTCCTATATTCATGGCGCTTACCGGATCGGGGTGCTGGTAGGACTGGACAAGGAAGCGGCTGAAGCCGGGAAAGACGTGGCCATGCAGATCGCTGCCCTGAACCCGGTGGCGGTAGATGCTTCTTCCGTACCCGCTGATGTGATCGCCCGCGAGAAAGACATCGTGGTGGAACTGATGAAACAGGATCCGAAGATGGCCGGGAAGCCTGCCGAAATGCTGGCAAAGATCGCGGAAGGGAAAATGGGTGTGTTCTTCAAGGAACAAACCCTGACCGCCCAGGCCTTCGTAAAAGACGGCAGCAAGTCTGTTGGAGATTACCTGAAAGAAAGTGGTGATATAAAAGTGACTTCGTTCAAACGGGTGGCTTTAGGTTAACCTGTTAAATAATTATACAAAGGCTGTTTCGTTCCCGGGACAGCCTTTTTTGTTTTGTGAGGGGGAAGGACTGGAAATTTTCGAGGGATCCTTAGAAAGTGTCGCAAAAACTGTGTCAGTTTGAAGTGTTGTAATTTTCCTTCGGCCACGGTCTCCCTTTTGATTCCTTCAAAGCCGGGTCTGGCGCAGCCGACCCGGTGTGTTATGGTGCTGGTTGCGGTTGAAGAAGATCAGGCCGGGAAAGGGATCCGGAAGAAACAGGAATGTGGAAAGACCGGAACACTATATATACAGCAGGGCCCGGAACTACCAGGCTGCTGACAGGGTTGGATTACTGAAGATAAATTTCCTTTAAGTACTGGTTTTGACGGACCTGAGCCACAGGCTCAGGCCAGCTTTCCTACATTTGAAATTTTCTTATTTTTAAGACGAGTAATAGAACACTACGGACAGCGGGGGCCGATCCTGGATTATATGCTGAAAGACCACCTCGGGAACGTTCGCATGTTGATAACGGATGAGGCCGATAGGGGAAGAGTTTATTTTATCAGGGTTACCTGTTATAGCCGGCTCCTTTATTGAGTTGACAAAAGGGTACTTAGAATCTGACTAAAATAGCATCTTCATATAACCTGTTCACCGTGCTTTGAATTGCCGTCACCTGCCTCCATCCAATCCGCCGTTTTACTTCACCCCCGCTTTTTTCAATATTAGTTCCAGCGGGCAGAATTTTGTCAGTGATGACTGCAACAGGTTCAATCCTACAAACCCGGAGAGGAACAGCCAGTTGATGTGGACGGTTGCAGCCAGTAAGATACTGGTCAGTACAAGTGTGCCGGCTACGGCACGGACGATTCTTTCTTTCATAATTGCTTTTTTAAGGTTAATAACTCGATTCTTCCACCGGCAGGATAAAGGCCCGGATGGGGAATTTATCCACCTGCGCGGAATTGTATTTTTTGATCAGTTTCATGGCTGTGGCCGCGGTAGCGGCCCCGGTAAAGCTGAACAGGATCAGGGAATCATATTCCCCGTCCTTGTTGCCAAACCAGTCGTCCAGCAGGTTGATATCGTGTTCATCTTTTACCCCGGTTGTTTCCGTGACACTGAATACCCTGACCTTCGCTTCGTGGAAGATCCTCATCACATCTGCTTTGAAATCACTGAGACAGGTTACAAATAAGAGTTTCATGTTAGAGGGTTTTGTTTTTTGAATGTTTTTTCTTCAGCATCTTAAAGTAAAGCAGGGGCACTACCAGGAGGGTCAGGAAGGTAGAAGTGATTGTTCCGCCCATCAGGGAAATCGCCAGTCCCTGGAAGATCGGGTCAAACAGGATGATGACAGCTCCCAGTACTACAGCCCCGGCCGTCAGCAGGATCGGGGTGGTGCGTACCGCTCCGGCTTCAATGATGGCCTGTTTCAGCGGGATGCCCTCCTTCAGCCGGATATCAATAAAGTCGATCAGCAGTACCGAGTTTCGCACCATCACGCCGGCCAGCGCGATAAAGCCGATCATGGAAGTGGCGGTAAAGAAAGCCCCCATGACCCAGTGTCCTAATACGATCCCCACCAGTGATAACGGAATAGCAGCCAGCATCACAATGGGGACCCTGAAATTCTGGAACCAGCCAACGATCAGCATGTAGATAATAATGATCACCACAAGGAAGGCGATCCCCAGATCCCGGAATACTTCATACGTGATCTGCCATTCTCCATCCCACTTGAGGGAGAAATTGTCTTCGAATTCCGGTTGTCGCGTGTATTCTTCATTCAGTGTATACCCTTCCGGGAGTTTTATATGCTGAAGGCTGTCCGATATTTTCATCATGGCATATGAAGGACTTTCCAGTTTACCGGCCATATCCGCGGTTACATATACAACCCGCTTCTGGTTTTTCCGGTAAATGCTCTTCTCTTTTATGGTTTGTTTAATAGTAACCAGGTCGCCTATGGGTACGGCAAGACCCGGCTGGCCGATCACTTTCAGGTTCTTCAGGTCATCCAAAGAAGATTTGTCCGCATCATTCAGCTTCAGGGTGATATTGACAGGATTGAAAGAGGCCGGTTTGAAAAGGTTTCCGACCACCTGTCCGGACAGCGCGGAACGGAGTGTGGCGACCACCTGTGCCGGTGCAATACCCAGGCGCATGGACTTTTCTTTGTCGATTTCAAAATTATACTCAGTCTGCTCATCTTCCACCATCCAGTCCACATCCACCACATCACTTGTATTTTTAAGCATTGTTTTTACCTGGTCCGCCACTTCAATCTGTTGCGCATAATCGGGTCCGTATATCTCGGCTACGATCGTGGATAATACCGGGGGGCCCGGTGGCACTTCCACCAGTTTGGCATTGTATTTTGCTGCAATGGACTGGATCGCCGGACGCATTTCTTTGGCGATCTCGTGACTTTGCTTTTTCCGATCTTCCTTACTGACCAGGTTGACCTGTATATCCGCCACATTGTCTCCTCTTCTCAGGTCGTAGTGCCTGACCAGCCCGTTAAAACTGATGGGGGCAGCCGTGCCAATGTATAACTGGTAATCTTTTACCAGTGGTTGCCGGGAAATAAAATCGGCGATATCCTTTGTGACGGCTGCTGTCTTTTCCAGTGTGGTTCCTTCGGGCATATCAATCACCACCTGGAATTCATTCTTATTGTCAAAGGGCAGCATTTTTACTGCTACTGTTTTAGTGAAGAACAATACCATGGATAGCAACAGGATCAGCACGGTACCGAATATGAACGTATATCTTTTCCAGCGGTGATTCAGCAGGGGCTGGATAAAGGACTTGTATATTTTATAAATGCCGCTGTCTTCCAGCCGCTGCGGTTTTGATTCCATATGTTCCAGGCCTTTTTTCTCTTTTTCGCGCAGGAAGATATAACCGAGATAGGGCGTCAGGGTGAGGGCCACGATCAGGGAAAGCAGCATGGCAATTGAAGCGCCGATTGGCATCGGGCTCATATAGGGCCCCATCAGTCCCGATACAAAGGCCATGGGCAATACGGCGGCGATGACGGTAAAAGTGGCCAGGATGGTGGGGTTGCCGACTTCATTGATCGCATAGATGGCAGCCTGCAGGGGCGGCAACCTTTTCATTTTAAAATGCCGGTGCATATTCTCCGCGATAATGATGGAATCATCCACCACGATCCCCGTAATGAATACCAGGGCGAATAAAGTGATCCGGTTCAGGGTATAATCCAGGAAATAATAGGAGAACAGGGTCAGGGCGAATGTGACCGGCACGGAAAGGAATACCACCAGGCCGCCGCGCCAGCCCATGGCCAGCATTACAAACAAGGTAACCACCACAATCGCGATAAACAGGTGCAGCAGCAGTTCGCCAACTTTCGCAGCAGCGGTTTCCCCGTAGTTCCGGGTAACAGTCACCTGCATGCCGGCCGGTAAAAGCTTTTTTTTAGCATGCTCCACTTTGGCCAGTATGTGCTCGGACAAACGCATGGCATCAGCTCCTTTTCGTTTGGCAATGGAAAGTGTAATGGCAGGGTAGGTGGAATTGAATCTGTTTTTCGATGTGTCTTCGCGGCCATAACCGAATAATGCATACTGGGAGGGAGTTTCGGGGCCTTCGCTTACGGCGGCTACCTGTTTCAGGAATACAGGTTGCTGCTGGTTGATTCCCACCACGAGGTTCTCCACATCTTCCGCCGAGGATAAAAAATTCCCGGTTTCCACGGAGAAAGCGGAGTCTTTGTTCACCAGGGTTCCGGCCGTGGTCTGTACATTGCTGCCCTGTATATAGTTACTGATACCCAGGAAATCCACCTGGTTTGCTGCCATCTTATTTTTATCAAGCACCACATTGATCTGCCGGCTGCGACCGCCGATGATCCGCACATCGGACACATCGGTTACTTTTTTGACCTCATTCGTCAGGGCTTCCCCAACCTGGCGCAGGGCAAAGTCGTCATACTGATCACTCCAGAGCGTGATTCCCAATGCGGGTACATCATCAATGGCCCGGGTTTTTACCAATGGCAGGGTAACGCCCTTTGGCATCCGGTCCATGTTCCTGATGATCTCGTTGTACAGTTTTACCAGGGAGCGTTCCACATCCTGCCCGACAAGGAATTGCACGATGATCATGGCCTGTCCCTTCATGGAAGTGGAATACACATATTCCACCCCTTTGATATTGGAGATCATTTTTTCCAGCGGGGCACTGATCTTTGTTTCCACTTCTTTGGGACTTGCCCCGGGAAAGCCAATAAAAATATCAGCCATCGGTACCTGGATCTGTGGCTCTTCTTCCCGGGGAATCAGCAGGGTGCTGTACCCGCCAATCAGCAGGAATGCCACCATCAGCAGGATGGTCAGTTTTGATTTGATAAAAGACCTTGCTATTTTTCCGGATATACCTTCTTGCATACAAGTTGTTTAATCGGGTGATTATTTTTTTTCTGTCACAGGCACCCCGTTAAATAGTTTGCCTTTTGCTTCTACAATATATTTTTCACCGGCAGCCAGCCCGGACAGGATCTCGGTCTGGTCACCAAAGGTTTTACCGGTTCTGACCCAACGGAGGAGGGCGGTCTGGTTACTGCTGATCGTGTACAGACCAGTCAGCTGTTCATTCTGCACCAGGCTGGAAGCAGGCACCAGTACCGCCGCTACCGGTTGCGGACCGGCAGCCGGCTGATCTGCCGGGATGAAAACATTGACATACATACCGGCATAGAGATTTTTCTTTTCTTTTTCAGGAATACTGAGCCGGATCTCATACTGACCCCCGGTCATCAGGGAAGAAGGGCTGATCTCTGTTACCCGGCATTCCATCGTTTGACCGGTTGCATTGATCCCCACTCTTGCAGTCACGCCTTTCTTCAACTGGCCGATCTGATTCTCACTCACCGTCGCGCTTACCTGTAATGCGGAACTTTGTTCCACCACGAGGAGGGGTACTCCCGGATTGGCCATATTGCCTTCATCTGCCAGGCGCCGGGTGACCACCCCGTCAAACGGAGCAGTAAGGCTGGAATAGGATGCGAGGGCATTCACTTCATTCCGTAACTGGCCGGCTGCTTCCAGCCTGGCTTTTGCCGCATTGTATTGCAGGGTTACATTGTCCAGTTCCTTGGCGGAGGCACTTTGTTTATTATACAGATTTGTAAACCGTTCAAAATCCTTCTGCGCACTTTTTACATGGGCTTCTGCTTCTGTAATGGCTGCATTCGTTTGCGCTCTTTTGGCCAGGATATCCTGGCTGCTGATGGTTGCCAGTAACTGTCCTTTGTGCACCGGATCTCCCGCTTTTACGTAGATCCGTGTGATGGTCCCCATGAGACGGGTGCTGATCTGTGCGGTTTGAAGGGCTTCAATTTTTCCACTGACGCTGATCCCGCCTGCCACCGTGCTGCCGGGTATGGCGGTCACGACCGGTATGGGTTGGACCTTATCCCGGTAAGTTGCCTCTTTTTTGCCTTTGCAGGAAGCGAAGAAAAATATCCCGGTGACCAGGAGAGTATTGGCTATATACTTGAAATATGTCATGATAATACGTTTAAGAGTTTATTTTGTGGCAGAGGTTAAGAATTGCAGGTAGGTCAGCGTACTGTTGTAAATAAAGACTGCCTGTGCTTTTTCCAGCTGCTGCCGGGAGAGCTGAGTTTGGGCCTGGAGCACCTCTGTGCTGTTTACCAATCCCTGTTCGTAGCGGTCCTGCAGGATGCGCAGGGCTTCTGCTGCATTTTCCACTGCAACATCCTGTTGTGTGATCGAATACCGGGCATCAGCCAGCTGGCGTTGGGTTTTATTCAACTCGAGCTGACTTTGTTCCTGCTGGCTTTGAAGTTGAGTTGCCAGTTTACTCCGTTCAGCCTGCTGGGTGATTATTTTATTTTTCGTGCTGTTTCCCCTGAATAGATCCCAGGTAAGTTGCAGTCCCGCGAAATATGAGCCTGCCGCAAACCCAAACGGGCTGTTATCGTTCAACTGCCAGGAGGCAAAGGCATTTACTTTCGGGAGAAAGGATTTCCGGGATGATTCGATCATCAGATCCGCAGACTCAATTGCTTTTTTTAGGGCGGCGAAATCGGCCCGGTCTGTGGGAACCAGGCCGGCAATCATGCCGGCGTCGGGTTCTTTTGAAGGGGGAGCCACGGAATAAATGATTCCATAGCTTGTTCCCATGAGCAAGCCCAGGTAATCTGAAGCATTCCGGATATCACTGCCTGCTTCTGCCAGCCGGGTTTCCACCGTGCTGATCCGGACTTTTACCTGAAGAGCATCGGATTGCTGCAGGAGTCCTTCTTTTACCCGGTTATTTGTAAATACATACAGGGAGTTTGCCATTTTTAGTGCTTCTTTCAATACGGCTTCCGCTTCATACGCCAGTTGTAACTGCTGGTAGGCTTTTTTTACTTCAAAAACCAGGTATTCGGCACTTCGTTGTGTTTTTAGCTCGTACAGGCTGGTCTGAACTGCCAGGGCCCTTCGTATGTACAACAGGTCCATGTTCAGCAGGGGTTGTTTTACCTGTAAGCGGGTGCTGAAATCAGTTGTATTTCCCGGATCATTGAGCAGGACCGGGTTAAAATCCGTTTGTTTCACCGTTTGCTGCTGGAGTTTAAATCCGAATGCATTCAGCGGATTATTGGTGGTAAGGGCGGTGTACGAAAGATCAGCCTGTGGCAGGAAAATGGCATTCATTTCCCGGTGTTTGGCGGCGGCGATCTTTTCATCCAGCCGGGCCAGCCCCAGGTTACGGTTATTGGCCAATGCGCTGTCAATCGCCTCCCCTGCTGTTAAATAACGGGTCAGTTGCTGGGCCCGGAGTACGGGTGTCAGTAGTATTCCCAATAGGAGAACGAAAATAGTTTTTACATAAAAATGTTGCGGGTAATTGTGCATTCGCTGTAAATTTTGCGCAAAACTATCCGTGCGGGCAGTATGCAGTCGTGACATATATCACTGACACCCGGAATAAAACAGGAAGTTTATACCGTTATCCCCAGGGTATACGGGATTAAAAATTATCTTTAGTGATCCAGGTCACTCACGATAACATAATTTCTCTTCGTATTATAAAATCAACGCAAGTGCTATGAAAGAGTACAATCATTATTTTGAAGCCAACAAAAAACTATGGAACCAGCGCACCCTGGTCCATAAGGAGTCTTCGTTTTATAACCGTGAAGGATTTGTAAAGGGTGAACAGGCGCTGACGCCGATCGAACTGGGTGAATTGACAAATGTCGCCGGAAAAAAAATGCTGCATTTGCAATGCCATTTTGGAATGGATAGCCTGGACTGGACCCGGAGGGGTGCTAAGGTAACCGGGGTGGATCTGTCTGACGAAGCCATTAAGGAAGCCCGCAAACTGAATGATGAACTGGGCCTGGATGCACAGTTTATCTGCAGCAATGTGTACGATCTTAAGGAACATCTTGATGACCGGTTTGATATTGTTTTTTCTTCCTATGGCACGATCGGCTGGTTGCCGGACCTGGATCGCTGGGCTCAACTCATTGCATATTACCTGAAACCCGTGGGCTTGTTTTATTTTGCCGAGTTCCACCCGGTGGTCTGGATGTTTGATGATGAGTTTACGCATATTAAATATGCGTACGAAAACCGGGAACTGATCATTGTCGAAAACCAGGGCACCTATACAGACCGGGGTGCTGCTATCGGGGGGAAGGAGTACAGTTGGAATCACAGCATCAGCGAAGTACTCAATGCCCTGATCCGGGCCGGGCTGAAACTGGAATGGTTTAATGAACATTTGTATTCTCCGTATCCCTGTTTCCGCCATTCAGTGGAAACCGGAAAAGGTAAATGGGAGATCAGGGGAATGGAAGGGAAACTGCCGATGGTTTACAGCCTGGGGGCGGTCAAACAATAGGCAAAACCCTTATCTTCGCAGCGAAAATTTTCCCTCCATGTTACCAAAGTACAAACGCATCCTCCTCAAACTTTCCGGTGAAGCATTAATGGGCGACAAAAGTTTTGGTTTTGATACCGACGTGATTGCCCAGTATGCGCATGATATCAAGTCCGTAACGGACCTGGGTGTGCAGGTGGCTGTCGTGATCGGGGGTGGCAATATCTACCGGGGGATGAATGAGGCCGATACGGGTATTGAGCGGGCGCATGGGGACTATATGGGAATGCTGGCCACGGTCATCAACGGGATGGCTTTACAGGCAGGACTGGAGAGGATCGGGGTCTATACCCGCCTGCAGAGCGCCATTAAAATGGAGCAGATCGCTGAGCCCTATATCCGGCGCCGGGCCATCCGCCATGTGGAAAAAGGCCGGGTAGTGATATTCGGGGCCGGAACCGGTAACCCGTATTTTACCACCGATACGGCCGGCTCGCTGCGTGCCATTGAGATCAATGCGGATGTGATCTTAAAAGGAACACGGGTGGACGGCATCTATACCGCCGATCCCGAAAAGGACCCAACGGCGACCAAGTACAATGTCATCACCTTCCAGGAATGTCTTTCCCAAAACCTTAAAGTGATGGATATGACCGCCTTTACTCTTTGTATGGAAAACAACCTGCCCATCATTGTCTTCAATATGAACAAACCCGATAACCTCCGCCGGGTGGTCACCGGTGAAAAAGTCGGGACCCTGGTCAGGGGGTAATTCGGAGTTTTCCGCAGTGTATTTACGATTAAATTATTCGCAGGGAATACTATCTTGTGTCCGCTTCCAAAACGGCCTGTGAAAAACTATTAAACGCTATTTCCCGGATTTTTAATAGTTTACGAACCAGACTTAACTACGTATGCCCACCCTCTCTCTTTCTGTAATTGAGGTTATTATTCTTATGCTGGGTGCCATTACCCTGGGCATTACCATCCATTTCTTTATAGTCAGTCGTAAATCCCTCAAGGATGTTACGTCGGATGTTACCGGTAAACTGAATAAGGAACTGGAGATCTGGAAGCTCAAATATTTCAACGATACGGAATCAAGGGATAAGGAACTGGAGCAGCTCCGGAAAAGGGTGACCGACGCAGAAGAGAATACGGATATCTTTTCGATAGAAGCCGAGGAACTCCGGATCATTAATAAAAAACTCCAGGCGGAAATTGAGTCATTGCGCAAAAGCGCTGTAACGGCTGCACCCGCACCGGTTTCCCCCGAAAAGCCCGGTTATATGGAGCAATTACGCCAGGCCCAGCACAGCCTGCTGGAACACAACGAAAAAATAAACCAGCTCCTGGGCCAGATAGATATTGTAAAAGAAACAGAGGAGCGGCAGCAGGAAATGATCAAAAACAACGAGGAACTTACTGCCCGGATAGACGAGTTGCGCTTTAATCTTTCCCAGAAGGAAAAGGAGATCCTGAACATCCGGCAAAAAGAACATCTGACCACCGAGATGAATGCGATGCTGGACAGCGCCTACAGTGAATTTAATGTGCTGCAGTCCAAAATGCAGAAACTGGAACAACAGGTGTCCGGGTCGAGAAGAATCAGTCTGGAATACGAAGAACTGAAAGAAGCCCATCAGAAACTGACCCGCGACTTCGAGGAGCAGAAGCTGAAATTTACGGCGAATATGGAGGAGAACCGGCAGTTAGCGAATTCCCTGTCCGATGCCGAAGAACAACTGCGGGATGCGGAATTCGAACGCCAGCAACTGCAAAAAAGAGTAATGTACCTGGAAGAACTGAATAATGATATGCAGTCCATGGTGGATGCAAATAAAAAACTGGAAGGCCAGTTGAAAAGGATCGGCGAACTGGAAAGTATGCTGAATGTGATCTCCGAAGAAAGGGACCAGCTGATGCAGCGCAAAACAAACCTGTAAGATGATACTGCAGGATTTGAGCTGCGGACATTTTACATTTATATTGGCACGTTAAAGATAGCCGCGGAGGCGCGGAGTACGCGGGAGGAGTTTCTTTTGTTTTCCTGTATTTGTATAAGTGATGGATTTTGGGATAGCCGCGGAGGCGCGGAGGGCGCGGAGAGGGGTTTTACCCGGATATTTTTCTTCATAAATATTGATAGCGATTCTAAGCTAGTCGCATAGCCGCGGAGACGCGGAGGGCGCGGAGAGGGTGTTTACCCGGATCCTGGCGGCCCTGGCAGGAATTATTTGCTAAAACCGGTTCTTAGGGCTAAGAATAACACGGGGAGGCCCTGCTATTGTTGCGGGGAAGGAGTAAAGTAGCAGCCCGGGGGAAACCGGTCCGGGCTGTTTATTCATAAAGTTTATTGTTTATTTACTCTTCTTCGCGGCCGCTTTCTTTTTTACCGCGGGTGAAATAGCCGGGCGGCTTTTACCAAAAGAGCCTTTGAAACGTTTTCCTTTCGCTGTTTTTTTATCTCCTCTTCCCATGTTGATTGTTTTTTATTGATTTATGCAAAAATAGACTTGTTTACCATAAAAAAGCTCCAGTGCTTCTTCCAGTACCGGAGCTCTTTTATCTGTACAGCGGCAATTATAATTTGCCTGAAAGTTCTTTACCAGCCTTAAACTTGGCCACTTTACGGGCTTTGATCTTGATCACAGCGCCGGTTTGCGGGTTGCGGCCATTCCGGGCAGCTCTTTTAGATACGGAGAAAGTACCAAACCCTACCAGGGTCACTTTACCACCGGCTTTCAATGTTTTGGTAACTGCTTCAACAAAAGAATCGAGAGCAGCATTAGCCTGTGTTTTCGTGATACCGGCATCTTCGGATACTTTAGCGATCAATTCTGCTTTGTTCATGATTTGAGATTTTATGTGATTTAGTAACGGCGGCAAATTTAGACGCTTTTTCATACCAGCAAAAAAAAATATCCGCTTTGGGGCAATGGGAAAAACCCGCCGAACCCGCACCCAATAAGGATTTCAGCCGGTTGGCTCCTGCTGCGTTCCAGCCGCTTCCGGCAACCCGCTTACTGAAAACCTTTACAGTCAAGGGTTTCAGGCTATTGCGGTAAAATACAGGTGGGAAACGTCGTTGAACGGTACCGGTAAACCGGGAAGGGAGCTGTCAAAATATTATTTTCTTTTGCACACTCAATTCACAAGATGCATCAGTGTACGGAATGAAATAAACTGGTCGCCCCATTTATCCATCGCTTTTTTCCGCATGCTTTCCGCAAATTTTTCCATATAGCGGTTGTAGAGCGCCCTGCTTTCCGCATGGTATTGTACCGCATACGTGATGCCCTCTTCATCATCGGCCTCGATGAGGTGCAGGATGACTGCATGAGTAAAACAACCCGTTTGGACCAGGTCGGGGATATGTTCGGCTTTCAGCCAGGCCAGCCAGTCTGCTGCAATGGCGTGCTGAACCTTGGTGGTAACATTGTAAACGATCATGCTGCAAATTACACGGACCGGTCATTATCGAGTATGATTTTTTTCAACCGCTGGTACATAAAAGAAACAGCCAGCAGCAATACCCCCAGAAGAATAAAAGCGGCAATAATGACTAAAATGGTTTACCGGTGAAGATCACAGTTTGATATCTAAATATACCGGGCAATGGTCAGAATGTTTCACATCGGGGAATATTTCTGCGTCTTTCAGTTGTTTTTTTAAAGGTTCAGTAACATTTATATAATCGATTCTCCAGCCTTTGTTGTTGAGCCGTACGGAAGGGAAACGCTGGCTCCACCAGCTATACCGGTGAGGCTCAGGGTGAAAGGCCCTGAAGGTATCGGTCCAGCCGCTTTCCAGGAATTGGGTCATCCAATCCCGCTCGGCTGGCAGGAAGCCGGAAGAATTCTTATTCCCCCTGGGATCATGGATATCGATTTCCCGGTGAGCGATATTGTAGTCCCCGCAAAGGATCAGCTTTGGATTTTTCTTTTTCAGTTTATTCAGCCAGGCCAGGCATTCATCCAGCCATACATATTTGAAGTCCTGCCGTTCGTCCCCGCTGGTGCCGCTCGGGAAATAGGCATTGATAAGCCGGGTGTCCCCGAAATCCAGCTGGATCACGCGGCCTTCATCATCACTGGGCCCGTGGCCATTGCCCAGTTCCACTTTATCGGGTTTTATTTTGGTAAATACGGCGACCCCGCTGTATCCTTTCTTTTGGGCACTGAACCAGTAATCATGATAACCCAGCTCATTCAGTAATTTGGTATCCACATCTCCTTTTACCGCCTTGGTTTCCTGTACACAGATCACATCGGCCGGGTTGGTCCGGAGCCAGTCAATAAAGCCTTTTTTAATGGCGGCCCGGATGCCGTTCACATTGTAGGAAATGATTCGCATTGTATTAATGATTAAATTGTCCGGCAATTTACAGCTATCTATGGAAGCATCCGTAAAAACGAAGACCGCTCCTGTAATTCCGCCAAAGGTTCCTGTTTACCTGGAGGGTCCCAAGAGCCGGGGCTATGAGTTGTTATTCGCCTTCCGGGTATTCAGACAATTTATCAAAGGTTTCCGGGCCCTGCATTTTGTGGGTCCCTGCGTAACCGTATTCGGCTCCGCCCGTTTTAAAGAAGATCATCCTTATTATGCGCAGGCCCGGGAATTCGGCAAACGGATCGCTCAATCGGGTTTTACCACTTTAACCGGTGGGGGGCCCGGAATCATGGAAGCAGCCAACCGGGGGGCCTTTGAAAACGGGGGCAAATCAGTCGGGTGTAATATCCAGCTTCCCTTTGAACAGAAAGTAAACCCCTACCTGCATAAATCGGTGACCTTTGAACATTTTTTTGTCCGCAAGGTATTGCTGGTAAAATACTCTTACGCCTTTATCATCCTTCCGGGCGGATTTGGCACCATGGATGAATTGTTTGAAACGCTGACCCTGGTGCAAACAAAGACCATCAGCCAGTTCCCGGTCGTGCTTTTTGGAACCGATTATTATAAACCCCTGATGGCTACGATCACGGAAATGGAAAGGCAGGGGACCATTTCCCCGGGGGATATGAACCTGGTATTGCTGACCGACAGCGTGGATGATGCCATGGCGCATATCACCAACTATATTCGCAGCAATTACAAAGTGAAGCCCCGGAAACGGCTCTGGTGGCTGCTTGAAAAGCGGTAAAGGGTTTGTGTACTCTTTACACGAAAGTAGTACCTTCATACAAAAATCCGGTTATGTTAGTTAAACGATTGCTGCCTGTTCTCCTGTTTACGGGATTGGTACAGCTGGCTTATGCCGATACCACTGTTACCATCAGTTCTCCCAACAATAACATTCAGCTCAGTGTAGTTCATCGTACGGACGGATCATTGCAGTATGCGGTAACCTATAAAGGGAAATCCGTGATCAATCCTTCCGGCCTCGGAATGAAACTAACCAACCCGCAGTTATCGCTATTGCAATTTGACCTGGCGGCTGTTGATTCTGCAGCGACCGATGAAAGCTGGAAACCGGTTTGGGGTGAACAAAACACGATCCGCAATAATTATAAGCAACTGCTGCTGAAACTGGCAGACCGTTCCGGTTCGGGTATCCGGTTAGAAATTGTATTCCGTGTTTTTGATGACGGTGTGGGTTTCCGTTATATTTTTCCGCAGCAGGCGAAGCTCAATCATTTTATTCTTGCAGAGGAGCTGACACGTTTTGGAGTAACAGGCGATCATAACGCTTTCTGGATCCCGGGAGATTATGACACCAATGAGTATGCTTATTATACCAGCCCGCTCAGTGAGATCGATGCATCGGGCGGTAAGGCTGCGATGGAGATCAGCACCCGGACTTTTTTTGATAAGAATGCCGTGCAAACCCCGCTGATGATGAAATCCGCAGAGGGCCTCTATATCAATTTACATGAAGCGGCTTTGGTGAATTACCCCGCGATGAACCTGGTATTGGATAAATCAACTTATACATTCAGCACCCACCTGGTACCGGATGCCGTGGGAAATAAAGCGTACCTGCAGGCGCCTGCGCTCACCCCCTGGAGAACGATCATCGTAAGTGATAAAGCCACGGATATCCTGGCTTCCAAAATGATCCTGAACCTGAATGAACCTTCCAAAGTACCCGATGCGGAAAAATGGGTGAAGCCCCAGAAAATGGTGGGTGTATGGTGGGAAATGCATGTGGGTAAAAGCAGTTGGGATTACAGCGGCGGTCAGGTTGGTTCACAACAGGTCGCCCGGGTGCCACATGGGGCCACGACTGCCAATGTGAAAAAGTATATTGACTTTGCAGCCAGGAACGGGATCCAGGGTGTGCTGGTGGAAGGATGGAATACCGGCTGGGAAGACTGGTTCGGGCAATGGAAAGAAGATGTATTTGATTTTGTAACGCCATACCCGGATTTTGATGTAAACGAACTACAGCAATATGCCGCGGCAAAAGGGGTTCAGCTCATCATGCACCACGAGACCTCCGGTTCGGCGACAAATTATGAAAGATGGATGGATACGGCTTACCGGTTTATGAACCGGCATGGCTATGCGGCGGTTAAAACCGGTTATGTGGGCAGGATCATCCCGCGGGGCGAACACCATGACGGGCAATGGATGATCCGCCATTATGAAAGAGTAGCGGCTAAAACCGCACAATATCATATTATGCTGGATGCACATGAACCCGTACGGCCCACCGGGTTGCATAGGACCTACCCCAACTGGCTGGCCTGTGAAGCGGCCCGGGGAAATGAATTCAATGCCTGGAGTGCGGGCAACCGGCCGGATCATGAAACGATTCTGCCCTTTACCCGCCTGATGGGCGGACCGATGGACTATACACCGGGAATTTTCAAGATCAAAATGAGCAGTTATAACCCGGCAAAAAAGGAACAGGTGCATACCACGCTCTGCAAACAACTGGCCTTGTATGTAACCCTGTACAGCCCGTTGCAGATGGCGGCCGATCTCCCGGAAAACTATGAAGCCCGGATGGATGCTTTCCAGTTTATTAAGGAGGTGGCCGTGGACTGGGATGATTCAAAAATCCTGGAAGCCGAACCCGGGGATTATGTGATCATTGCCCGGAAGGCAAAAGGAAAGAACGACTGGTTCATGGGGGCCATTACGGATGAGAATGCCCGTACCTTCACCGAATCTTTATCCTTTCTCGATGCGGATAAAAAATATGTGGCCACTGTTTACCGTGATGCCGACAGTGCGCACTGGCAGCACAATCCTGAAGCATACCGGATCGAGAAATTCATTGTGGATAATAAAACAGCGTTGAAAATAAAACTGGCCGCGGGCGGGGGAACAGCCGTAAGCCTGATGCCGGCAAAAGCCGAAGAACTTAAACAGTATAAAAAATATAAAAAATGACAGCAGCCGATATCCTGGGATATGCCGCCGGGGCCCTGACAGCCTTTACTTTTTTGCCACAGGTTTTAAAGACATGGAAAGAAAAATCCGCCAAGGATATTTCCCTGTACATGTTTGTGATCGCTTTTGTGAATGAGATCATGTGGCTGGTATACGGGGTTATGATTGATAACTGGGTCATCATCCTGACCAACGCCGTGATGCTCGTGATGTCCGGTATAATGATCATGTTGAAATTAAAATATAATCACCAGTAAGGATGGAGATCAATACGATTATCTGGGACCTGGGCGGGGTGCTGATTGACTGGAATCCGGAATACGTGTTTACGGAGCAGTATTTTAAGTCAGCGGAGAAAAGGGACTATTTCTTCCTGCATATATGTACGCATGAGTGGAATGAAGCGCAGGATGCGGGTCGCTCCATTGTCGAGGCCACCCAACTGCTGATAAACCAGTTCCCCGGCTGGGAAAAACCGATCCGGGATTATTATGGCCGCTGGACCGATATGCTGAACGGGCCGGTACAGGATACGGTGGACCTGTTCCGGGAACTGATTGATGTGAACCGGTATAAGCATTATGCCCTGACCAACTGGCAGGCGAACCTGTTTGATATTGCCCTGGTGCGTTATAATTTCCTGCACTGGTTTGATGGCCGGGTGGTCAGCGGGGAGGAGAAAACGAGGAAGCCCTTTCCGGATTTTTACCAGCGTTTGCTGGACCGGTATGCAGTGGAGCCCGGGAAAGCCCTTTTTATCGATGATAACCTGCGGAATGTAAAAGCAGCGGAAGGGCTGGGAATCGCCAGTATTCATTTTCAGTCGCCTGCACAACTGAGAGCATCACTTAAGGAAAGAAATATTTTATAACCTGATATTTTATGTATGCCAGTCCTGTTTGGAATACTTATCATTATTGCCCTGGTCCTGGTTCTTTTGTACAATAACCTGGTCCGGAAGAAGAATGCCGTGGAGAATGCTTTTTTTTCCATGGATGTAATGCTGAAAAAAAGGTATGACCTGATCCCGCAACTGGTGGAAACCGTACAGGGGTATATGCACCATGAAAGAGAACTGCTGACCGGGCTTACGGAATTGCGTCAAAAGATCCTGGTGGACCAGCTCCCCACCAATGAAAAAGTGAAACTGGACAATGAGATCAATACGATCCTGCAACAGGTGCGGGTTCAGTTTGAGAATTATCCCGGGCTGAAAGCCAGTGAAAATTTTCTGCGCCTGCAGGGTGCGATCAATGAGACCGAGGAACAGTTAGCCGCTTCCCGCCGCTATTACAATGCAGCGGTAAATGATTACCATAATGCGATAGATACATTTCCATCTTCCCTGATGGCCTCCTGGGCCGGTATGGGCCGGAAGGAGTATTTTTCGATCGGGGAAGCAGAAAAAGCCGTGCCGGTTGTATCCATCAAATAAGACCTGAGCCATGCCAGAACAGAAAGACTTCAATACATTTTATGAAAAAGAATTGAAAGAACTGCTGGTCCCGCTGGAGGCCGAACGGAAGAAAATAAGAATGCTGGGGCTGGCGGGTTTCGGCCTGTTACTGGCAGCCCTTTCCATTTTCATTTTTGTGATTTCCGCTCACGAGGGGATGCTCTCTGTAACCGCTTTCCTGGCATTTATCCCGGCCATTGCCCTGCTGGTGCTGTTTGGCATACGGAAAAAGAAATTTACCAGCAGCTTCAAGGAAACTATTGTCCGGCGGGTTATTGGGTTTATGGATCCCTCCCTGCAGTATAAACCCGGTTTGTGTATCAGTAAAGCCGATTACAGCAACAGCGGCCTTTTCCTGGAAAGCCCGGACCGTTACGCCGGGGATGATTATGTTGAGGGGGTACATGAAAAAACCGTTTTCTGTTTTTCCGAACTGCATACGGAACAGCAGGTGGGTTCGGGGAAGGATTCCCATTGGGAAACGATTTTCAAGGGTTTGTTTTTTATCGGGGATTTCAACAAGAATTTTTCAGGCCGCACGTATGTATGGAGTGAGCGGAACCCGCAGATCAATTTCCTGACACGCTTATTTTCCTCTTTTGCCCGTGAGCTGGAAAAAGTAAAGCTGGAGAGTGTGGAATTTGAAAAGCGGTTTATTGTCTACAGCAGCGACCAGGTTGAAGCCCGCTATATTCTCACGCCTTCTTTTATGGAGCGGGTGGTCCGTCTGCAGGACAGGATGGGAGAGGGCACTTCCCTTTCTTTTGTAAATACGAATATCAATGTGGCGGTACCGATCAAAGAAGCACTCTTTGAGCCATCCGTTTTCAGCGCCAATGATTTCGGCCGGCTGGAGGACTTCAGGACGACCCTGCAGATCGTGTATGATATCATTGATGAACTGAAGCTGAACCAGCGGTTGTGGACGAAGGAGTAGAAATTAGCCGGCTTGTCTGCGGGCCCGCTTCGCCGCGAGGCGAGTAGGCAGGTAGTTAGTAGTCGCTCGTCTCTTCCCAGCCGAATCTCCTGAAAGGGACCCGGCGTAAACCGACCCCGGTGAAGGATGACCGCTGTATGATATAGCTTTCATTTTTATTCTAACACGGGCCTCATCCACCTCTCAGCCTCCTCCATTGACATGCCTTTACGTTTGGCATAGTCCTCCAGTTGATCTCTGCTGATCTTACCCAACCCGAAATAATGACTTTGCGGATGCCCGATATACCAGCCGCAAACAGAAGCAGGCGGGTTCATGGCCAGGCTTTCGGTAAGAGTGATGCCAATATTCTCTGTGACATTCAGCAGTTCAAACAGTTTGATCTTCTCTGTATGATCCGGACAGGCCGGGTAACCCGGTGCCGGGCGGATGCCTTTGTATTCTTCACGGATCAGCTGCACATTGCTGAGTTGCTCTGTTTTATCATAACCCCAGTATTCCTTCCGGGTCTGTTCATGCAGGCATTCAGCAAAGGCCTCTACCATACGGTCCGCAAGGATCTGTACAAGAATTTTATTATACTCGTCATGATCTGCTGCAAAGCGGCCGATATGCTGTTTGGCTCCATGGATCGTTACGGCGAAGGAACCCATGTAGTCAATGGCCCCCTGTCCCCCGGAGGGGGAACTTAGATTGTTGCTGCTCTTCAGGCTGGGTTGACTGTTTAAAGCCGAAAGAATCGAATCAAGGATTTCATCGGTTTTGTATAATACCTCATCGTTGGTGAACCGTATGACTTTAAACCCTTTTTCGTTCAGCCATAATGTTCTGTTTTCATCCGCTTCTTTATTTTCTGGCAGCTGATGTATCAGCCCATCGATTTCAACAACGAGTTTTCTATCAAGACATACGAGGTCTGTGATATAACTTCCGATAATGTGTTGTCTTCTGAATTTAAACCCGGATAATTTTTTTGTCTTAACCAGTTCCCAAAGAACAGTTTCAGCTTCAGTAGGGTTTGCCCTGTTGCTTTCAGCAAGTTCTTTAACTATTCTGTAAGTGCTGGGGTCGGCCCACATATAGCCTGGTGTTCCTTCCCCTTCCCTTTGGGAAGAGGCTTTAGCCGGGTCTTCGTTTTTCAGACTGTTACCTGGGGATGGGCCGTACTGCTCGGGTTTTATAAAATCAGCTAAGGAGAAATTCGGCTGTCCCACCGCTTTCTTCAGTTGCTGCCGCAGCATTTCCAGTTTCACTTCTCCTTTCGGTGTTTCCAGGGTAATGGTATCCGCATTATTACTGCTGGCGGGCCAGAAACCGATCACGCCATCGGCGGAAAACCATTTTTCATCAACGATCTGCTTCAGCAGTTGCTGCGCATCGTTATACAGCCGGGTGGCTTCTGTTCCGAAAATTTTATCGGATAACACTTCCGGGAAATGGCCCGGCATTTCCCAGGCGATAAAGAAGGGCCCCCAGTCGATATATTTTGCAATTGTGCCAAGGTCGAATCCTTTCAGTACTTTGACTCCTTCCAGCGCCGGTTGCACCGGTTTGTAATTCTTCCAGTCGAAATATTCTTTGGTGATTACCGCTTCGGGGTAAGGGACCAGGTCTTTTTTATTTTTGTTGAGGAACTGGTGCCGCAGGACATCGTATTCATCTTTTGTTTTTTGCAACAGGATCCCTTTCTCTTTGCTTAATAAGGTACTTACCGCGGTCACACTCCGGGAGGCATCGAGAATATGCAGGACCCCGTTATCATATTGCGGGGCGATCTTTACCGCTGTATGCATCCGGGACGTGGTGGCACCGCCGATCAGCAGGGGTTGCTTCATGTTCCGGCGTTTCATTTCGTGGGCCACATGCACCATCTCATCCAGGGAAGGCGTGATCAGGCCGCTCAGCCCGATGATATCCGCTTTTTCTCTTTCAGCAGTATCCAGGATCTTATCGGACGGCACCATAACGCCAAGGTCAACGATATCATATCCGTTACAGCTCAGTACCACCCCTACAATATTCTTCCCGATATCATGCACATCGCCTTTGACAGTCGCAAGCAATACTTTCGGCACATTTCCCTTGGATGCATGGGGGCTGTTCCTTTTTTCTTCCTCAATAAAAGGGGTCAGCCAGGCCACGCTTTTCTTCATCACACGGGCACTCTTTACCACCTGGGGCAGGAACATTTTGCCCGCGCCAAAGAGGTCGCCCACTACGTTCATCCCGTCCATTAACGGACCCTCGATCACATCCAGTGGCTTGGGGTATTTTAACCGGGTTTCTTCCGTATCAATATCAATATAATCAGTAATGCCGTTGACCAGCGCATGTTTCAGCCGCTCTTCCACGCTGGTATTTCTCCAGGCCTCGTCTTTCACTTCCACCCTGCCTTTGGCTTTTACGGTTTCCGCAAAAGCGATCAGCTTTTCCGTGGCTTCGTTGTTGTCATTGTTCCGGTTCAGGATCACATCTTCACAGAGTTGCCGCAATTGCGGTTCAATCTCATCATAAACCACCAGCTGGCCCGCGTTGACAATCCCCATGTCCATACCGGCTTTGATGGCATGGAAAAGAAATACACTGTGCATGGCTTCCCGTACATGGTCATTGCCCCGGAAGGAGAAAGAAAGGTTGCTGACGCCGCCGCTGACCTTGGTCAGGGGCATCCTGCGTTTGATTTCCCGGGTGGCCTCAATAAAGTCCACCCCATAGTTATTGTGTTCTTCCATGCCGGTGGCAATCGCGAAGATATTCGGGTCGAAAATGATATCCTGCGGGTCATAGCCGACCTGCTCCGTGAGGATCTTGTAAGCCCGGCTGCAGATCTCAATTTTCCGTTCCCTTGTATCAGCCTGCCCTTTTTCGTCAAAGGCCATTACTATAACGGCCGCGCCATAGCTCTGGCAGGTGATCGCCTGTTCAATAAACTTCGCCTCTCCTTCTTTCATGGAGATGGAGTTCACAATACATTTACCCTGCACACATTTCAACCCCGCTTCGATGATCTCAAATTTAGAACTGTCGATCATAATGGGGATTTTCGCAATATCCGGCTCACTTTGCAGGAGGTTCAGGAAGGTGGTCATGGCTTTTACCCCGTCGAGCAGGGCATCGTCCATATTTACATCGAGTACCTGGGCACCATTTTCCACCTGCTGGCGGGCCACGCTCAGGGCCTCTTCGTATTGACTATCCCGGACAAGACGGGCAAATTTTTTGGAGCCGGTCACATTCGTTCTTTCACCGACGTTCACAAAATTGGTTTCTGGCCGGACGACCAGGGGTTCTAACCCGGCTAACCGTAAATAAGGCCTGATAACGGTGGTCTCTTGCATTTATGAATTCTTTTTTACAAATAACTTCCGGATCATTGAAAAGTTATTTACAACGAGTATAAGGATGGATAGCAGTAATAAGAAATGGGGAGTCGTCATACTAATGCCGTTTCCACCACGGGCAGGGCCCGGGGTGTGATTTGTTTTACGTGTTCCGCAATATGTTTGATATGATCCGGGGTGGTGCCGCAGCAACCGC
>JBBIGW010000045.1:0-23728 GCA_037447355.1 Bacteroidia bacterium
TCCCTGCCAGAACTCCTCCGCGCCTCTGTGTCTCCGCGTCTCTGTGGCTCCCTACCAGAACTCCTTCGCGCCCTGCGTCTCCGTGTTAAGAAAAAAGGCTGTCACTCATAAAATGACAGCCTTTTTTCTTATTGATCCGGGTATTACATTTTTATCTCTTCGTCGTGTTTGTCGAAGAATTTGTACTCGGTAAGATGATAATTGCTGTCCTGCCCGAGCCTGGTCTTCTGCCCGAACTTCCGGTTCCATTTGGCCATCTTCGTTTTCCAGAACCAGCCCTTGGTCAGGTAGGAATAAAGGATCGGGTGCACCATCAGTTTCAGGTTGCCATTCTTATGGGTGATCAGGTAGCTTAAATTCTTTTCTATATCGTCTTCCAGCAGGAGGGTGGAAGAGATCTTGCCGGTACCATTACAGCTCGGGCATACTTCCTGGGTATTGATATTCACTTCCGGCTTCATCCGCTGCCGGGTGATCTGCATCAGCCCGAATTTGGAGATCGGGAGCACCGCGTGTTTGGCCCGGTCGGTACTCATGAATTCTTCCATTTTCTCCACCAGCTTCCGTTTATTGTCCGGCAGCTTCATATCAATGAAGTCAACAACAATGATACCCCCCAGGTCGCGCAGCCGCAGCTGGCGGGCTATTTCTTCAGCCGCTTCCAGGTTGGTCTCCATGGCATTCTGCTCCTGGTTATTGCTGACACTCTTATAACCGCTGTTCACATCAATCACATGGAGGGCCTCCGTATGTTCAATGATCACATACGCGCCGCTGTTGAGGTTGACCGTTTTCCCAAAAGAGGATTTCACCTGTTTGGTAATACCGAAAGAATCAAAAATGGGAGACCCGTTCTGGTAAAAGGAAATGATATCCGCTTTTTCCGGGGCAATCCGTTGAATATAGTTCTTGGTATCTGTGAAGATATTCTTATCGTTCACCACGATCTTATTGAAATCCTCATTGAGCAGGTCTCGCAGGATACTTGTTGTCTTGGTTTGTTCACTTAAGATCTTAGCCGGCGCCACCGCCCCTTTCAGGTTGGTCTGGATCGCCTTCCACATTTCCACCAGGGCGGAAAGGTCTTCGTGCAGTTCGGCCGTGTTCTTTCCCTCCGCCGCTGTCCGTACGATCACCCCGAAATTTTTTGATTTGATCGCTTCCACGATCTTTTGCAGCCGTTTTCTTTCCTCGGAAGAGTGGATCTTCCTGGACACCGCTACAATATCATTGAAGGGAGTGAGCACTACAAAACGGCCGGGCAGGGAGATTTCGCAACTCAGCCGGGGACCTTTGGCTGCAATCGGCTCTTTCAGGATCTGCACCAGGATATGGGGTTTGCCGCCCAGCACTTCATTGATCTTCCCTGTCTTGACAATTTCCGGTTCGATGGTGAATTTGCCGAAATCCAGTCCATGCTCCGATTTATCATTCATGCACATGCTGGTAAACTTCAGCAGGGATTTGGCATAGGGGCTGAGGTCGGTATAGTGCAGGAAAGCGTCCTTTTCAAAACCCACATCCACAAATGCCGCATTCAGCCCGGGGATCAGTTTCTTAACCTTGCCCAGGTATAAATCTCCCACGGCAAAACGGGCATCGCTTTTCTCGCTATGCAGTTCTACCAGCTTCTTATCCTCCAGGAGCGCAATTTCAACGCCCTGCGGAGCTGCATTAATAATTAGTTCTTTGTTCATTACAGCTTACATAAATGAAACACCTTAGTGCTGTAAACACCAGTTGCCAGGAATCCGTATGGAATGCGGGGTTGTACCTGTAGAATATTTGCGGGTTAATTTGGAGGGCTGCAAACGAATACGGCGAAACAACCGGTGAACTGAATTAGAGTAATAAAGTTGGGTGGTTTAAAAGTTTAAAAGGTTTCGGTGATCGGTTGATCCCTGGTTCCCTTTAAACTTTTAAACTTTATCAACTTACTTATTTCTCTTTTTATGACGGTTCTTTCTCAGTCTTTTTTTACGCTTATGCGTCGCAATTTTATGACGCTTCCTTTTTTTACCACAAGGCATAATCAAATAAATTTAAATTCTAGTGTATAATAAGTTTACTTATCCTCTTTCTTCAGTTCCTCAATCCGCTGGTTCACGGCGGCCCTGATTTCAGACTGCCGGATCACCGGAAGGCTTTTCTGGTACCAGCTGACCGCGTTTTTGTATTCCTGTTTCCGCTCGCAGAGATCCGCCATCAGCAGGTAACCTTCCATATTGCCCGGCTGCAGCCTGATTACTTTCTCCAAACGGGTGACCGCTTTATCATATTGCCCGGAAAGCAGGGCTCCCTTTGCCAGGGTCAGCTGCGCATATGCGTTATTGCTGTCCTTTTGCACCACTTCCATTATCTTTTGAATCCCTTCCATCGGGGTGGAAGAAATATTTCCAAAAAGATAACAGGCACCCAGCCCAACTTTGGCAGAATCATTTTCCGGGTTAATCGTCAAAGAACGTTCAAACAAATCTTTGGCCTGCAAAGCTTTCCACAGTCGACGGTTCATCAAATCATCGGTTTGCAGCTCATCCAAAAATAAGCGGGCTGCAAAGGTCAGGCTTTTTTCGGAATTTTCCAATCTGGCGGCTTCAGCTTCGTACCAGGCATAGGGTTCAAAGATCCGGGCCGTATCCTTCCAGAAATGAGAAAGCTGGTGGTAAACCGCCAGTTGCTGGTTTTTTACATCCCCCCGGGTGATCGAGTTTTCCAGGGTATTTAACCAGGTCAATTGAGCCGGTTTTAACTCCTTTTTCGCCATCAGCAGGATGGTATCAATGGAAATGGGGGAACCGCCTGGCCTGTTGGCAGGGCCATTATTTACATTATGTTGCTGGTTATCAGTAGCAACAGAAGCCTTTTTTGCCGGTACCGTCCGGGCAAACAAAAAAACAACGACGGTAAGCAACAAGGCTGCTGCAAGGGTGATCCATTGAGGTTTCTTCACAAATCAAAAATTTCTGGATGCAAAAGTACCTCAAACGACCTTATATGAGGTTAAATGAGGAAGGATTATTTAAGCAGGGATTATTATGCTTCTTCCCCGGGACCTGCATCAGGCTTGGGTTCTTTTAGTTTTTTAACTTCAGCGACGAACTCCTTGGCCGGTTTAAAAGCGGGAATATAATGCTCCGGTATATGTACGGCAATGTTCTTCTTAATATTACGGCCGATCTTTGCAGCTCTTTTCTTTGTAATAAAGCTGCCAAAGCCACGTATATAAATATTTTCACCACCGGCAAGGGTGTCTTTTACTTCTTTAAACATAGTCTCAAGAGTAACAAGCACATCTACCTTGGGTATGCCTGTTTTTTCAGAAATCTGATTTACCAGGTCGGCTTTTCTCATTTTTTGAAGGGTTTAGTGGTTTACAAGACCAATTTATGACAAAATTATATGATAGTCAACTAAATAGAAATATTTTTTTCTTCCGGGCCGGGGAGTTTCCTGAAATCCCGGATATTTAGCCCCAAAAACCAGCGGAAGCCCCCTTTCATGAATTCGAATCCCCCGTCATCTTTAAAAAAAACCTTTACAAGGGGACTCCTGAAATGGAATGCGGGGGAAAATAACCGGCTGATGCCCTGGAAGGGTGAAAAGGATCCTTATCGCATCTGGATCAGTGAGATCATCCTGCAGCAAACCCGGGTGGAACAGGGACTCAGTTATTACAAACGGTTTATTAAAACTTTCCCGGGTATCCGTCAGCTCGCTGCTGCGCGGGATGAGAAAGTATTCAAATGCTGGGAAGGACTGGGATATTATTCCCGGTGCAGAAACCTGCTGGCCACTGCCCGCTTTATCGCCAAAGAAAGAGATGGCCGCTTCCCTGAGACCTATGAAACCATACTCAGTCTGAAAGGCGTCGGCCCCTATACCGCTGCAGCGATCTCTTCTTTTGCCTTTCAATTACCCCATGCCGTGGTGGATGGAAATGTATACCGGGTACTGAGCCGCTATTTTGGGTTGGATACACCGGTTGATTCCACACCCGGAAAAAAAATGTTTAACCGGCTGGCAGAAGATTTGCTGGATCCAAAGCAGCCCGGGTTGTATAACCAGGCGATCATGGATTTCGGGGCGGTGGTTTGCAAACCGGCTGCACCGCTTTGTAATTCCTGTGTATTCAGGAGAAAATGTATAGCATTTCGCGACGGACATGTCGGCAAGCTGCCTGTAAAAGCTAAAAAGACCCGCATCCGTGAACGATGGTTTTGTTATACGATCCCGTTATACAATAACAGCCTGGCGCTCCGCCGCCGGAACGGGAAAGATATCTGGCAGGATCTCTATGAGTTCCCGATGATTGAAACAAAGAAAAAGATCACCCCGGAAAAGTTAGTGAAGGCCATTGCTGAAAAGAAATGGGTCGGCAAAAAGAGTATCCTATCCTGCGGGGAACCGTTATTTTTCCGGCAGCAACTTTCGCACCAGCTGATACACGGGATGTTTGTTGAACTGCACCTGCAACAAAGACCGGCAGGAGAAGCGGATTGGCAATGGATAAAAAAGAAACAACTGGGAAAATTCAGTTTCCCGGGTCTGATCAACCAGTACCTGGCGCATGAAGATGCACTACCCGGGGACCGGCGTTAAAACCACCACCAGCTCCTTTTTTTGTTGTTTCAGCTGAAAAAAGGAATTAACTTTAAGACGGTTGCGGCCCTTAGACGATTTTCTAACTAAAAGAATAAATGTATGAGAGGCGTAAACAGAGTCATGCTGATCGGAAACCTGGGCAAAGATCCCGATGTACAGCACCTTGAAGGCAATATCGCGGTGGCCAAGTTCCCGCTGGCCACTACAGAAACTTTTAAGGACCGCACCGGCAAGCTCGTCTCCCAGACCGAATGGCATACTGTGGTGCTCTGGAGGGGACTGGCCGAACTGGCACAGAAATACCTGCACAAAAGCAGCCTGGTCTATATTGAAGGAAGACTGCGCACCCGCAGCTGGGATGATAAAGACGGGAACCGGAAGTTTGCCACGGAAGTGGTGGGTGATAACCTCATCATGCTGGACAAAAAAACAGATTCCGGTTCGCCCGGTGAAACGGGAGCGCCGGAAGGAAACGGCGGGCATGAGATACCCCCGGGAGACCCTTCTGAGACCCTTCCCTTTTAATCATAAACCATAAATACAATACCTTTGCCGCTAATAACGGCGGACACCTGATGCTGCCGGTTTTTCTCCCTGCAGACCGCAGGCTGTATGTAAACAAAACCCATTGCATTGGAAATTCATCCGGACATTCTTTCAATCACAGATCACCTGCTTTTTTCCCTGCTGTCGGTGAATATGCAGGGGACTACTTTTTTGGCGGTCGCCCTGCTCATTTTACTGGTCATTACCTTCGCTATCTCCGGGGCGGAAGTGGCTTTGTTCTCCCTGAATAAAAAGGACCTGAACATGCTGAAGACCAAACAGCATGCATCGGCTAAACGGATTGTAACCCTGCTGGAAGAGCCCAAGGAAGTGTACGCTTCCCTGCTCATCGCGGGCACTTTCGTGAATATCAGCATCATTTTACTTTCCAATTACCTGCTCTCTGAACTGATCAATTTTGCCAGGCTGGGGTCTTTACTGGAATTACTGATCAAAGTGACGGTGATTGTGATCGTACTGGTGTTTATCGGGCGGATACTCCCCAAAGTATGGGCTGCCCAGAATAACCTGCGTTTTGCCTATGATGTGTCTTTCCTGGTGGAAGGCCTTCACCTGCTTTTACGGCGGCTGAGTAAATGGATCGTCCGGCTGGCCGACGGGATCGGTAAAAGGGTGGGGGCGGATAAAAGTGAAATGCTGACCATGCAGGAACTGGATGCCGCCATTGATATCAAAAGCGATGAAGAAGCGTCCCCTGAGGAGAAAAGCATTATGAAGGGGGTGGTGAAATTCGGGAATATATCGGTAAAGCAGATCATGCGGAACCGGTTGTATGTAAGTGGCATCAGTTACAATGCGGCATTCCCCGAAGTGATCAGGCGGGTGGAGGAACTTCATTATTCACGATTGCCCGTATATAAAGACAGTCTCGACGAAGTAGTGGGAATACTGAACACCAAGGACCTGATCCCTTACCTGAACGAAGCGGGGAATTTTGACTGGCATTCCCTGATCCGGCAGCCGTATTTTGTACCGGAACCTAAACTGATCGAAGACCTGCTGAAAGAGTTTCAGCAAAAGCGGATCCACTTTGCCGTGGTGGTGGATGAGTTTGGGGGTACCAGCGGGATCGTAACCATGGAGGATATCCTGGAAGAAGTGATCGGTGATATCCGGGATGAGTTTGACGAAGAGGAAAGTGACAGCTATAAACTGGATGATTACAATTATATTTTTGAGGGAAAGATCATGATCCATGATATGTGCCGGATTATGAAGATCCCGATGAATACCTTTGATGATATCAAGGGCGAAAGTGAATCCCTTGCCGGGCTGGTGCTGGAACTGGCCGGGGAACTGCCGACAGTAGACTGGGTGATCCCTTCCGGGGACTTTGAATTTGCCATCATGCAGGCGGAGAATAACCGCATCCAGTTAGTAAAAGTGACCATCAAACCGCAACAACAGCCTGAATGAGATCCCGTTTAATATATTTTTTCCTGGCAGAAGCCATATCGATTTGTTTACTTTTTTCCTGCAACAGTGATTACTCTTCCGGGAAAAAAAGGGGATATTTTAAAATTGATTTCCCGGAAAAAAAATACCAGTTGTTTGACCAGCCCGGTTACCCGTATACCTTCGAATATCCCGTTTATGCCCGGGTGATCAGGGATACCACTTTCTTTGAAGACAAGGCGGGCGACTGGTGGATCAATATCGATATTCCCCGCCTCAATGGCCGGATTCATATCAGTTACAAACCCATCAATGCGGAAAATGTTTTTGATTCCCTGGTCCGGGATGGATTCAAAATGGCCTATAAACAGCACGTGGATGTATCAACCGGTATCAATGACAGCCTGATACAAACACCCAATGGGGTGGAAGGCATTTATTTCTCACTCGGGGGAAATACCGCCACGGCCAACCAGTTTTTCCTTACCGATTCGGTCCGGCATTTTCTTCGGGGAGCGCTTTATTTTAACGCCGCACCCAATGCCGATTCGCTGGGTATCGTAAATGATTTCCTGAAACAGGACCTGCAGCACCTGATCAATACACTGAAGTGGAGATGATCTGCCTGGCCGGGGAGGGGTTATCACCTGCATAATACCTACCTTTGCAAAAAATTTTTCTTTTGATAGTTATTGATAACATACTGATCAGTGAGGATGTGGTGGACAAGCATTTTGTATGCGATCTGAACAAATGCAAGGGCGGCTGCTGCGAAGAAGGGGATGCCGGTGCCCCGGTTGAGGAAGAAGAAATGCAGGTGATCCGGGAAGTGTTTGAAAAGGTAAAACACCTGCTCCCGCCGGAAGCGCTCAAGGAGATCGACCTGACCGGTCTCTTCGCCATGGACAATGAATTTGGCTGGGTGACCAATACCATCGGCAGCAACAAGGGCATTTGTGTGTTTGCTTTCCGGGATGAAAACCGGATCATCAAATGTGCGTTTGAACAGGCGAACCGGGACGGGCTGATCAGCTGGAAGAAACCGATCAGTTGTCATTTATACCCCATCACAGCCAAAAAAGGAAAGAACGGGGATTATGAGAGGGTAAACTATGAACCGCGGGAGCAGTTATGCAAACCCGGTTGTGCGCTGGGTGAAGCATTAAAAGTACCGGCTTACCAGTTCCTCAAAGAGCCGCTGATCCGGAAATACGGGGAAGAGTTCTACAAGGCCCTTGATACGATCGCAAAAGGGGAATGGGAGGAAATTGATTTTAAAGAGTAATAACAGCTGCACCGTGAAAGAAACCTATGCTGATTTTATTGCCAAAAGCACCATCCGGGCGGCGGACCGTGACCACCGCCGCAAGATCAATTTTAATATCGGCAAGTACAATGCCGTGGTGCCGCAGGGAACACAGCAGTTCAGTGAACTCCACCTGGCCCGCGAACGTGCCAAGAACCTGAAGTGGAGGGCCATTGCTTCACTCGATAAACAACTGGAAGACTTTGAATCAGCGATCACCAGGCGGGGCGCCAAAGTGATCTGGGCGGAGGATGCCGCACAGGCACTGGAAGCTGTAAAAAAGATCTGTGAAGAAAAGAACTGCCGCACCCTCGTGAAGAGCAAGAGCATGGTGACAGAAGAAATTCACCTGAATGAATTCCTGGAAAAGAACGGGATCGAAAGCGTGGAAACAGACCTCGGCGAATATATTCAGCAGCTGGATGGCGAGCCGCCCTATCATATTGTTACCCCGGCCATGCACAAGAGTAAGGAAGATGTGGCCCGGCTTTTTTCCAATAAACTGGGCACCGATCCCAAAGCAACACCTGAACAACTGACACTGACCGCCCGGAAAGTATTGCGTGAAAAGTATGTACAGGCGGAAGTAGGTGTAACCGGGGCCAATTTCATTGTTGCGGATATCGGCGGGATCGCGTTGACCGAGAACGAAGGGAACGGGCGCCTGAGTTGCTCCATGCCCAAAACTCATATTGTGATCGCGGGGATTGAAAAAGTGATTCCTTCCCTGCAGGACCTGGCATTATTCTGGCCCCTGCTTTCCACTTTCGGGACCGGCCAGAAAATCACGGTGTACAATTCCATTATGACCGGGCCGCGTCAGCCGCATGAAACAGACGGGCCGGATGACATGTACGTGATCTTACTCGATAATGGCCGGACCCATATCCTCGCGAATGAAAAAATGCGGGAAAGCCTGTACTGTATCCGCTGCGGGGCCTGCCTGAATGCTTGTCCTGTTTATAAAAATATCGGGGGGCATGCATACGGTGCTCCTTACAGCGGGCCGATCGGTTCGGTGATCACCCCGCACCTGCAGGGATTGGGAGAATGGAAACACCTGAGTTATGCTTCCTCCCTCTGTGGCAACTGTACTGAAGTATGCGCGGTGAAAATCAACCTGCATGAGCTGCTGCTGGAAAACCGGAACGAAGCAGTGATGGGGGGACATAATACATTTACGGAGAAGATCGCCTGGAAAATGTGGAAGCAGGCCATGCTGCGGAGATCCTGGATGAATATGGCCAATGGCCGTACCAAGACCTGGGTGGTGAACAGCCTGCTCACCGGGTGGAGGGAACACCGTGCTACCCTGGAATTTCCCAATAAATCCTTCAACCAGCTGTGGAAAGAGAAATACGGTAACCGATAGTTAACTTCGGCCTGTGATCCTTTTTGCGCATACCATCACTGCCCGCCTGGAATACGTGGCTGCATTTATGGGCACCCAACTCACCGGGACCCCGGTACTGCTTACCAGCGATAAGACTGTATTTTCTGAACACCCGGGAGCCCGGATCAATTACAGTAAAGAAAGATTATCATCGGATGAAATATGGCTGCCTCCCGCTCCCCTCTTATTTGAAAAAGGGATCCGGCCGCAACCAATAACCTGTTTCGAAACAAACGGGTACAAGGCATTTTTTAAAACAGGGGGCGATTATCCCTTTGATATCCTGGCCGCCGTCTTCTACCTGCTCAGCCGGTATGAAGAGTACCTGCCGCATGAAAAAGATCTGTATGGCCGTTTTGCCCATACACAATCACTTGCTTTTAAAGAAGGGTTTCTGCATATTCCGCTGATCCATTACTGGGTTAATGATTTTTCCAAGGCGCTTGCCCATCAGTTCCCGTTGTTTTCATCTAAAAACGATGTATTCCGCTTTCTCCCAACTTATGATATTGATGAAGCCTTTTCATTTAAACACAAGGGGCGGATACGGAGTACAGGAGCTGCCCTGAAAGATTTCCTGAGAGGGGACTGGTCCAGGATCAGGCTACGCAGAAAAGTGCGGATGAACCAGGAAACCGATCCATTCGACGCTTATGACCGGATGGATGAATTGCATGAAAAGTATAAACTGGAACCGCGTTATTTTTTCCTGGTGGCCGGAAAAAATGGTTCCCATGACAGGAATATCCTGCCCCACAAGCCGGTGATCAGCGAACTGATCCGGCGGCATGCGGATAAATATAATATCGGTGTGCACCCCTCCTGGCAAAGCGGGGATGATCCGGTTTTATTAGGCAGGGAGAAAGAAAGACTTGAACAGGCAGCGGGGATCAGGGTCTCATCTTCACGGCAACATTTTATACGGTTTCATTTACCGGGAACCTTTCGCCGGCTGATCGCAAACGGAATAAAGGAGGATTTTTCGATGGGGTATGGAAGTATCAACGGGTTCAGGGCCTCTGTATCCGTTCCTTTCTGTTGGTACGACCTGGAAAACGAAACCGCTACCGGTCTCCTGCTTTACCCGTTTTGTTATATGGATGCCAATTCATTTTACGAACAGCGGTACTCAGCACAGCAGGCCCTGGCGGAAATGAAACAGTATTATGCTGAAGTGAAAAACGTGAATGGCTTATTCATTTCCATCTGGCACAATACTTTTTTGGGGACGGATGAACGGTTTAAGGGTTGGAGGGAGGTTTACCTGGAATTCCTGGATCAGCGCTGCTGAAGAACTATGGTCCGGGGCCGTTCTTGCTGTATCAGACCCCTTCTGTTTCCGGCTGTTCCGGCGGGGGCACGGCTGCTTTGAATGCTTTATTGACCAAGTATACACCCAGCAGGGTTACCATACCACCGACCGTGATATAGATCGTGATCCTTTCGCCAAATAACATCCATCCGAATAAAACAGCCACGATCGGGTTGATATAGGCATAAATGGAAGCCTGTTCGGTTGGTAAATTTTGCAGTGCATATAGGTAACAGACAAATGCCAGGATCGATCCGAAGAGGACCAGGTAGGTAATGGCCACCCAGGATTGCCAGGGTATTTGGGCAAAAGAAACGAATTCTATAAATGGCCGGCTGCTATGTTCCGTGTCTGTGATCATAATCAGGCTGCCTGTTTTTGTAAATACCAGCAAAAACAAACCGGAAATGACCATCTGGAGTCCCAGGCTGAAATAGGGATTGAAACTGGCTGCCTGTTTCTTGGTATAGATCGTGGCAAAGGCCCAGGTCCAGGTAGCGACCAGGGAAAGGATTATACCGAAGCGGAAATCCGCATTCAGGAAATCATGCAGGTGATCATAAAAAATGACACATACACCGGCAAAGCCAAGCAAGAGGCCGAGAATCGCTTTCTGCGGAATTTTTTCTTTGGAAGCAAAAAGGCCAATCACCACGAGCCAGAGCGGAAAGATCGCGCCCATGATCGCGCCCAGTCCCGCTGAAATATATTTTACACCCCAGGTACTGAGCCCGTTGCTCATGATAAAATTCAGGAAACTCAGGACAAGCACCGGGATCCATTCTTTTCCTTTGGGAAGTGGGGCGCCTTTGATCAGAAAAAAACCGACATAGATCAGGCCCGCGATCAGCTGGCGCATACCGGCCAGTTGCAGGGCCGGCATATGGTGGACGCCCTGCTTGGAAGCGATCCAGGTGGTGCCCCATAACACACATACCAGGGCAAGCGCAAATAAGGCCTTGGCCCTTGTGCCTTTTTTGTGAATGGTAAGCGGGTTGAATACCGCCAGTTTCTTTATTGAATCGGCAGAGGACTGAACAATGGTTTTATGGAAGTCAAATAGGTTCATTCTCATCTCATCTTTACAAAGATGAATTTAACCTGTATCAATTGAAATGCCGTAATGGGGTTTCAGTACAGCTCTTCGTATTAATGTTTAAAATGCCGCATGCCGGTCATGATCATGGACAGGTCATGGGCCTTGCAATATTCAACCGAATCGTTATCCCTGATGGAACCGCCGGGTTGTATAAAGGCGGTGATCCCCGCTTCATGCCCCAGCCGCACGCAGTCGTCGAAAGGGAAAAAAGCATCGCTGGCCATCACTGCGCCGTGCAGGTCAAATTTAAACTGCCGGGCTTTTTCCAGTGCCTGCCGCAGGGAATCGACCCGGCTGGTCTGGCCACAGCCCTTACCGACCAGTTGCTTGTTCTTAACGAGGGCAATGGCATTTGATTTTAAATGTTTGCATACCAGGTTGGCAAAAAGCAGGTCCCCTTTTTCTGCGGGAGTCTCTTTTCTTTTTACGGTTTCGGTCCATTCGGCGTAATTGCCTTCATCGTTATCCTGCACCAGCACCCCGTTCAGCATGGATTTATACTGTATTTTCCGTCGTGGTTGCGCTTTTAACTGCAAGAGTATCCGGTTCTTTTTGGATTTCAGCACAGCCAGTGCATCCGCATCATAGGCCGGGGCGATCAGCACTTCGAAGAAAATTTCATTGATGGCTTCCGCAGTGGCCTTATCGATGGTGCCATTACATACCAGCACCCCGCCAAAAGCGCTTTCCGGGTCGCCGGCCAGTGCCGCATCCCAGCTTTCTTTCACCGTGTCCCTTTGCGCCACGCCACATACATTGGTGTGTTTGATGATGGCAAAAGTAGTATCCGTGAATTCGCGGATCAGCTGCAGGGCGGCATCGGTATCCACGATATTGTTATAAGATAATTCCTTTCCATTGAGCTGGTCAAACAATTGTCCCAGGTCTCCATAAAACACGGCAGACTGGTGCGGATTTTCGCCATAGCGCATAATTTTGGGGCCCGGAACGGATTCCAGGAAATACCCCGTATCGCTGCTGCTGAAATATTTTGCGATGGCCACTTCATAGTGGGCTACTGTTTCAAAGGCTTTGGCTGCAAAATTTCTCCGTTGTTCAAGGCTGGTTTCGCCCTGCTGCTCTTTTAACATAGTTTCCAGGGTGGCATAGTCTTTTTTGGCGGCAATCACCACCACATCCCTGAAATTCTTGGCTGCCCCGCGGATCATGGAGGGGCCGCCGATATCAATTTTTTCAATGATGGCTTTCTCATCAGTGGTACTGGCCACGGTTTCCTCAAAGGGATACAGGTCCACGATCACCAGGTCGATCTCCGGGATCCTGTACTGTTTCATTTCCTGCAGGTGTGTTTCGTCATCCCGTTTACCGAGGATGCCGCCAAATACCGAAGGATGCAGGGTCTTCACGCGCCCCCCCAGAATGGAAGGATAACTGGTCAGGTCTTCCACCGGAACTACTTTTATACCCAGTTTCTCAATAAAGCCCTGGGTGCCGCCGGTGGAGTAGATGGTCACACCCAGGCGGGCCAGTTCCTGTACAATGTTTTCGAGTCCGTCTTTGTAAAAAACAGAAATTAAGGCTGATTGAATCTTTTTGTTCATAATAAATGAGGGTTGAAGGCAGGCGATCGTAAGAGGGGGCAAATTTAACTTAATTCAGGTTCATCACAAAAGCGCCGTTGGCTGCCACATCATGCCAGGGAATTTGCAGGGAATCACAATCTTTTTTCCAGTAAACGGCTTTCCAGGCCGGTACGGAACCATCCAGCACGACCTGTTTGATGTCGAGGGCGGCAGCCAGTTCAGTTAAATATAGCACAGGGTTCTTTGATAAGACCAGGAGATCAATGACCGGCTTCCTGTTTCCCGGCAGGATATTGAAAGACAGCTCCTGGTCAATTAATAAAATATTCCTGCCCCCGAAACGGATATAATTTTTATACCGGGTAAGTCCATCCAGCCGGCCTGTCTCACAGACCCGGTGCCGGATGCGGGCGGGTTTCAGGTAAAAATTCCGGGCGAAATCATTTGTCCTGAGATCGCTGTCACCGGCAAATACAGCATTTCTTCCCCGGATGAGATCAAGGGCCCTTTTTTTCGGCACATTGTATACAATGATCTTCTGTTGCCGGGAGGCCTGTACAAATGAAGCAGTTCGTTCCGTCGTGAAAATCAGGAGGGCTGCCAGCGCCGTAAAGAAAGCCGGCTTTGATTTTTCCATGAGCCAGTAACTGGCTGCCACGATCAGCAACAGCAAACTGATGGCCTGTGTGATGCTGAGCTGCAGGTTTTCCCAAAGCAGGAACGGGATCCGCCCGGCCCGCTCCACCCATGCATTCATAAACCAGATAAGAAATGAAATGATCTTACCGGAAAGAACGGACAGCCAGGGGAAAAAGGAAATCATACACAGGAAGATCTCTGCAAGCAGGATGGCACTGGAGAGCGGAACGGCCAGGAAATTTGTCAGTATAAATGAAGCAGGGAATTGGTGAAAATGGTAAATGCTGAAAGGTATGGTAAGCACCTGGGCGGACAGGGTCACTGCGTTCAGTTTCCAGAATGCGTCAAGTAATTTATTTTTTATATAAAACCAGTTATAGACAGGCCGCATAAAAAGCAGGATGCTGAGTACGGCTGCATAGGAAAGCTGGAAACCGGCATCCCAGAGCCAGAAAGGATTGTAACAAAGCAGGAGGAAGGCGGAAACGGCCAGGGTATTCAGCACGGAAGTTCTTCGGGCGAAAGTTTCGCCAATGACAATACAGCTGAACATCAGGGCGGAACGGAGCACAGAGGGTTGGGCCCCTGCCAGCAGACTGAATGCCCACAGTCCTGTTATTATGAGGAGGGCCCGCAGCCATTTTGTTTTCCTGTAGCGGAGCAGTGGTTTCAGCAACAGTGTCAGCAGCCAGTAGATCAAACCGAGGTGTAAGCCGGAAATGGCAATGATATGCACCACCCCGGTGTTCGTATATGCCTGCACCAGCGCCGGATCCAGGTCGTCTTTATAACCGATCAGCAAAGCTTCTGCCAGCCCGGCCTCTTTTTCACCCGGTATATAACGGCGCAGGGTATTCACGATATTTCTACCGGATTCAATGATCCGCTTTTTCAGCCAGTTTTCTCTTTTCCCGAATAATAGTTCGAATTCACCGGGTTGCAGGTAAACCTGGTGGGTGATACCATGGAAGAAGGAATATTGTTTAAAATCGAAACCACCGGGATTGCCTGTGCTTTTGATTTCCTGCAGGGGCTTCTTTAAAAGTAAGGTTGATCCATAAGCCAGTTTTTCAAGGCAGCTGTCTTTTTTCAGATAAAGGATCAGCCGGCCGTTTACAGGGGTTGCCCCGTTACCGTTTATTAAGTAAAGAGCATTGGCAATGGCTTTAAAAGAATTCGATTTCTCAACCAGGGGTTCGTCGAGGGTGACCAGCAACGCATCCCCGCTGCTGTACTTATTTCCCAGCCAGTCCGGCCGGTGGCGGATATCTTCCTGCCAGGTAAGCATCGCGCCGAGTGAAAATAAAATCAGGGCGGAAGCCAGTCCTGCCAGAAACGAAAACCGGAAACGGGTCAATAAAGGGATAAAGAAAAAAAAAGCCAGGCTGGCTATCCCGGACAACAGCAGCAGCAACCACAAACGAAGTGGCGGCTGAAGATACCAGGCTGTGACGATGCCTCCCATGAAGGGGAGTAACAACTTCAGAAAGGGAATTTTCTTCCAGTAATAACTACCATGCAGGGCCATACCTGAAATTAAAAATTCGCTGTAAGGCCCGCAATACTACTTTCCGGGTATGTTCAGCGGAGGAGTTTCTGCAGGTAAGCGATCTGGCCCAGGTGGTAAATATTGTGTTCCATCAGCCCGTTCAGCAGGAACCTGAAATCGTAGGTACGGTAATCGACTTTTTCGTTGAGGAAGCTGTCCTCTTTTTCCCCGAGACGCGCCGCCAGTTGCACATGGGTGGATTTCAATTCCGCCACTCCTTTTTTCCAGGTATGAAAGCCGGGATCAATGGGCCGCCAGTCCATTTTTTCAATAACCGACTGGTCCGGCTCTTCGACTTTTTCCACCCGTTTCAGGGTGAATTCCGCCCAGGTGATCATATGCCAGAGCAGTTCGCAGAGGCTGTGTTCCGTGCCCCCGGGTTGCTGGTGTACCTTGCTTTCGTCTGTTTCTTCGAGTACAGAAAATACAGACCGGCCGAACCAGGGTTTCCCGTAAAGTATTTTTTCCATGTGGGCGGAAAGAGTGGTTATTTCTTTATTCATATTACAAGGTTATTTCCGTAAGGGTTGTTCCCGATCTTACTTTTTTCTCCACGTACTGACGGTAAGAGACCCGTTGTATTTTACTGTTCAGCCATCCCGGGAAGTTAAAAATAGCGAATGTCCGTTGCTGTAATACATGGTCCTGGGTTTGGGCAAGGGTTTCGAGCGTATTCCTGAATTCTTCCCGCAGTTTCCGGCTGTCTTTCGTATAATAGGCCCGGTGCAGGCATTGTACCAGGACCGGTTCAAACGGTTCTTTCTTTTTCTTTTTATAGAAATACTGGTAGGTGGCCCGGTACTGGGCATCAAAAAGGCGGGGATTATTCAGGTTAAACCGGATCAGCAGCAGCAATAGCTGCGCTACCGCTGCATGTTCTTCCCGGGTGGCATCCCGGAAATAGGTGATGGCCCTTTTGATAAAATAAAGTGCATCATCAAACTGTTCCAGTACAAAGCAGCCGATGCCAAGCGACATGGTTACGGTACTGTTCAGCTCTTCATTCAGGACCGGTTCCCACAATTTGTATTTTGATTTCATAAAAGCCAGCAGCTGTTGTACTTCGGTATAAGCGGCCGTCTTATTGTAAATTTTATTCAGGGCCAGGTATTTTATGGCTTCGAAATAGGCCCGCTGGGTCTTGTCCCTGATTTCGTTGTTCAGCTCGTCATTAAAGACCGTTGTGACATAGGTATAAGATCCGTTCAGGATACCCGCATAATTGATCATATAGAGCAGTTCGATATAGAACTCTCCGTGGGTGGCCACGAAACCTTCGTTTTTTTTCCAGTCGGTGAACAGCTCTGCCAGGATAGCCAGGGACCCGGCCAATTCATTCTTCAGGTAGAGCAGGGTGGCCTTGCTCATAAAGTAATAATGCCGGTACCAGAACGAATGACCATGGTTGACCGTGTCGGCCCTGTTGACCCTTTCCAGCAGGCTGCTGATTCGGTCCCGGAGCAGATCGTCCAGCCCGAGATGGGTCTTCCGTTTGAGCAGCAGGGTTTCCGTATAGATATCGCGTAAGGTGATCAGCTCTGCATATGCTGTATAGGTGATCGCGTTTTTTTGAAAAAGGGACAGCAGCTCATCGTACCCGGAATGGGTATTGCTGAAAATGATCATTTTTTCAAATTCGGTCTTTAACAGGTTCAGCAGGGCAAAGGCTTCGGCCGCTCTTGCTTTTTCGACTGCTTTTTTCCAGGTGGTAAAAGCTTCTTCATAGAGACCTTTTTTCCGGTAGATCCTGATGAGCTGAATACTCGCATAAATATCATGACCCGGGTTCTTCCTGCCATCGTATTGCACCAGGGCTTCACAGATCTGCCGCTGCAGGTAATGTTTCTGGTACGCGATGTTTTTTTTGTTCAGCCCGGGCTGGAATTTTTTCAGAATGGCCGCTTCATTGTATGTTTTTTGAGCGGCAATGGCATCAAACAGGCGGATGTAGAGTCGTTGACCCGGAGATACGCAGGGAGCGAAATTCCGTTTAAAGAATAATTTCTCATTGCTGTCCAGCGAATGGATGAGCTGCCATATAAAACCGGATGCGGGCTTCACGAGTTAAAACTTTCAAGCAGTAATAGCCATGAAAATACAATATGCCGGCTGATATGCCAAATTAAACCCGCAATTGATTATTTCTAATAGACTGGAAAACAATATCTTAAAATAAGACATCAAAAAAAATGATGGATAACAGTGCAAATTAAATCTGAAGAAAGAAATCAGGAGGGCGCTGTCGCGTATTAGCTTTGACATGCATTGATTGTACAAGCCACTATTCTCAATAAATAACGACACCCAAACCAACCACGGGGGTTCCATCGGAGGCCGTTAACCATTAACACCTGTTATCCAGGTTTCAAAGCCGGATAACAGGTATTTTTTTATTTACTGAGATACATACTGCGGTCTTTGTACAGCTGGCGGAAGTACGGGTCACGCAGGTTCTTGATAAAGCGGATCGCTTCACCGGTCGATTTCATTTCGGGACCGAGTTCCCGGCTAACCCCGGGAAATTTATTGAAACTGAACACGGGTTCTTTGATCGCAAAACCATCGAGGTGCTTTTCTTCCGGGATATCCGCCACTTTCATTTCTCCCAGCATTACTTTCGTGGCATAATTCAGGTAAGGTTTATTATAGGCTTTGGCAATAAAAGGCGTGGTGCGGGATGCCCTCGGGTTGGCTTCAATCACAAATACCTTCCCTTCTTTAATGGCAAATTGTATATTCAGTAATCCTTTTACATTCAGCTTCAGGGCAATCTTTTTGGCATAATCCACCATGTCCTGTATTTCCAGCGGGGTCAGGTTGAAGGCGGGCAGGACCGCATTGCTGTCACCGCTGTGGATACCGGCGGGCTCGATATGTTCCATAATACCCATTACATGGAATTTCTCCCCATCGCAGATCGCATCGATCTCGGCTTCCTGGCAACGGTCAAGGAAATGATCCACGAGGATCTTGTTTCCGGGAATATGTTTCAGCAGGCTGATCACGGCTTTTTCCACTTCCTCATCATTGAGTACGATCCGCATCCTTTGTCCTCCCAACACATAAGAAGGACGTACCAGAACCGGGTAGCCCACTTTGTTGGCCACTTCAACAGCTTCGTCCACGGACCAGGCCGTACCATATTCCGGGTAGGGAATTTCCAGTTCTTTCAGCATATCACTGAAACGGCCGCGGTCCTCCGCGATATCGAGACTATCATAGGAAGTACCCACGATCCGGATCCCTTTTTGCGTGAGTTTTTCAGCCAGTTTCAGCGCGGTTTGTCCACCCAGCTGCACGATCACCCCATCAGGTTTCTCATGTTCGACGATCTCCCGGAGATGTTCCCAGTAAACCGGTTCGAAATAGAGTTTATCGGCCATATCAAAATCCGTACTCACGGTTTCGGGGTTACAGTTGACCATAATGGCCTCGTACCCGCACTCTTTGATCGCCATTAAACCATGTACGCAACAATAGTCAAACTCAATACCCTGGCCGATCCGGTTGGGACCGCTGCCGAGCACGATGATCTTTTTCTTATCAGACAGCTTGCTCTCGTTGCTGTTGCCCCCTTCAAACGTAGAGTAGAAATAGGGGGTTTGGGCCTCAAACTCCGCAGAGCAGGTATCCACCATTTTATATACCCGGGTGATGCCGGCGGCTTTCCGTTTATTATATACATCTTCTTCATCCCCGTGTTCGAGGATCCGGCTGATCTGTTCATCGCTGAACCCATTGACCTTGGCCTCTCTCAGCAGTTCGGTGGGCAGGGTATCAAGATCGTATTTCGCGATTTCCTTTTCCAGGTTGCAGATCTTCTGGATCTCATAGAGAAACCAGCGGTCAATTCCGTTGGTGGCTTTGGAGATAGTACCTACAGAAATACCCGCCATCAGCGCATCTTTGATCCGGAAGATCCGGTCCCACTTCGGGGTTTTAATATATTCCAGCAGGGCTTCCGCATGCATCATACTCTTGCCGTAATAGCCCAGTCCCACGGCATTGTTCTCCAGGCTCTGGCAGGCTTTCTGGATCGCTTCGGTGAAACTCCTCCCGATCGCCATCACTTCTCCCACACTTTTCATCTGGAGACCGAGGGTATCGTTGGCCCCTTTGAACTTGTCGAAATTCCAGCGCGGGATCTTCACGATCACATAATCCAGGGCCGGTTCAAAATAGGCGGAGGTTGTTTTGGTGATCTGGTTTTCGAGTTCATCCAGGTTGTACCCGATAGCGAGTTTGGCTGCGATCTTGGCAATAGGGTAACCGGTGGCCTTACTGGCCAGGGCGGAGGAGCGGCTTACCCGGGGATTGATCTCAATGGCAATGATCTCTTCGGTATCGGGGCTCATGGCAAACTGCACATTGCAACCGCCGGCAAAATTGCCCAGGTCCCGCATCATCTTTATTGCGGTATTCCGCATCAGCTGCATGCCGGTATCGCTCAGGGTCATGGCCGGCGCCACGGTAATCGAATCACCGGTATGCACACCCATGGGGTCAAAATTTTCCACGGTGCAGATGATACAGACATTATCGGCCGCGTCACGAAGTAACTCCAGCTCAAATTCTTTCCAGCCCAGTACCGCCTGCTCTACCAGTACTTCATGAATGGGGGAGGCCTGCAGGCCCCGGTTCAGGGCTTCGTCCAGTTCCTCTTTATCATGTACAAATCCGCCGCCCGTACCTCCGAGGGTAAAAGAGGGACGGATCACCAGGGGGAAACCGATCTCCTGCGCATATTCCTTGCCTTCGAGGAAGGAGTTGGCCGTTTTGGCGATGGCAACGGGAACGCCTAACCCGATCATCCACTGGCGGAATTTTTCCCGGTCTTCGGCTTTATCAATGGCTTTGATATCCACCCCGATGAGGCGGACATTGTATTGTTTCCAGATGCCCAGGTCCTCGGCCTCCTTGGCTAGGTTGAGGGCAGTTTGCCCGCCCATCGTAGGCAATACAGCATCGATCTGGTTTTCCTGTAAAATGCGCTCGATACTTTCCACGGTCAGTGGCAAAAGATAAACCCGGTCTGCCATCATGGGGTCCGTCATAATGGTGGCCGGGTTACTGTTGATCAGGATTACTTTCACGCCTTCTTCCCTCAAACTACGGGCTGCCTGCGTGCCGGAGTAGTCAAATTCACAGGCTTGTCCGATGATAATGGGGCCGGAGCCGATAATCAGCACCGATTGGATCGAATTGTCTTTTGGCATTTTTTGTTTTTAAGTGGGTTGCTGGCCAGAATCGTTATGAAAAAACAAATTGCGCAAAAGTAGGGGAATCGGAGGGTAAAAAAGGGGAGAAGGCTGGAAAAATTTCCCCCCGGTTTTATCAGGGCCGGAAAGAGACCGGATTAGTTATTTTCCGGTAAGAAAGGGAAAAGAGTTCGTCAAAAATGTTATTCTTTTGACCCATATCAAGAACCCGTTGGTTGAGGGCCGCCGGTGGCAGTAAAAAGTGGCGGTTCGTACGGGTTTCGGCAATGGCCTTAGATCTGCGGGTATGTAAATGCTGCAGCCCGGTACCCTGTAATAAACCCGGTTCAAGAAAGCGGTATCGGGAAAGGATAGCTGGAACACGAATTCGAACGATTTGGAGGCGACCTGCTCAGATCGTTGGCGGAGCATTGCCACTGCTGGATTACGCTGGCTAAAAAACACAAAATCACAGCCTGAGAGACCTTAGACTGAGTTCACACTTTCAAAAACTGTTCAATTAGAGGTATATCTGAATTTAGTTAACGTTTTTTCTCCCCAAAGAAATATTGTAATTACTGCAATAATTGCAATTACTGAGTAGTGTACGCCAGGATATTCAACAAATGGATTATGCAATTCGTCTTTCGGGAACAATGACCTACCCAGATTGTATAAAGCATGAAAAAAAATACATATAAATAAATTTTTTCCTGTGTTGTTATAAAGCCATACGATAAGAATTCTCATTGCAATGGTTCCAAGAGTACCCCACAGTATCCATATTAAATTGTGTCCTTGTTTAATTATAGATGGGTAATGCCAAATCGCCCATAGCGTTCCCATAATAAGGCTGGCTTTTAATGCACTCCATCGTTCTTGCATTGGATCAATTGCATATCCCATATAACCTGCTTCTTCACCAGCAGCACCTAAAAAAAAGAACACAAGAAGAAATGGCATACTGCGAACCGGAATATTTACTTTAGCGGGGAGAGATTGACCCATTAAATATAATGTTACATAAATCAACAAGAACATCAGGGCAGGTAGAAAAATGACAGGCACATACCATTTTTTCCCGGATCGGGTGAAGTCAAAAATTCTAGACAGTAGTTTCTTAACATTATCAGGCTCACCCTCTTTATGGAGAAGGATACTGGCTGAGATTAACGGGATAAAAGCAGCCACAATATCTGTTGCGGGTATGTCCAGGGGAAGACCATTAATATCAACCCATGTCTCAATTATCCATATTGGAGTAGAAAGAGCAAAAACCAGGACAAAGTATTTTAAAGGAGATCTTTTTGCTTGAATACCATCCATAAGCTGTTAAATTAGAGAACTCATTATGTTATCTGTTACAATTGGAGATATGTATAAGCCTGCATTAACTATTTTAGATGGGTATGTAAAAAAGCGAGCATGGCTTGTATAATTTCCCTGCTCCGATCATCATCATTGCTATTATCAAAACCATGCACGCCGGTTGGGTGATTAAAGAAAGTAACCGGGATATTACTTGTAGTTGCTTTACTGATAAAACTGTTTATTGATTGGTTCAACCCCTGGTTAACCTCTTTACCGGCCTGGGCAATAAAAATGGGAGGGAAATCCGGGGCATTTGAATCTATGAAATTGGTTAGTGAAAATTTTGCTATTACATTATTGGCCGGGGCACCATACAATTTAATTCCGTCAATATTTAAATAACCGTAAAAAGAAACCAGGGCTTTAACATTTTTATCCTGTGTATCAAAAGAATAGCACATTAGTGGGGAGCCTGCCGAAAATGAGGCTAAGGCGATCCTCGTAGTATCAATATTAAATAGTTTTGAATGCAATTTTAAATAGGTAACCAAATTGCGTAAATCAACGCTTGCATCTTCTAACGTCTTCCCCGGAACAGCAAGACTATGATTAAATGTCACTGCCACAAATCCCTCAGTTACTAATAATTTCCCCCAACTTTCGTATACCCCCCAGTCTTTTGGATTAGTAAGAATGGGTGTTTTCCCGTGTATCAGGATAACTAAAGGCCTGGTTTTCTTTTCCTCACCCAGGTAAACATCCATTTTTTTGAGAACAGTATCTTTGGGATCATATTTTATATTTTTATTAATGACTATTCTTTTTGTGGATTTGATTTTAAGAACAATGGGGGTATTTACTGTTTTTTTAAAAGCTTCTAGCTGCTGCATATCTTCTTTAGATTGCCCCCAAAGAAAACCAGCATATATGACCAGGGCCATACTTAAAGCAAATTTTTTCATATACTATAGTTTTATTTGACTAACTCATATCAAAGTTTACATCAATCACTGCGTCTTCAATTTTAAAGCAGGCGTTTTTACATAATAAATATCCCCTAACCCATTACCTGCATTTCTGATACGGCTATTCAGTTGACTAATATTTTCAGGAACAGTGATTTTCCTATTTAATTTGTTCCGTGTGCTGGCGAAGAAAAAATATTTTCCATCTCTTGTTATTTTTGGAGACCATTCTGTAGCATCCGTATTAAACGGTAAAGGCAATTTTTCTGCTTTTGTCCACAGCCCATTCTTATGATAAACTACAAACAGATCGGCATCTCTTAAACCATTTTTGCCGGTTGCCATGAAAATCAAATAGCTTTCGTCAGGCGAAATAAAAGGTTCATATTCATTAAATTTCGAATTAATTGAATCTCCTAAATTGTCGGGCGGCATGTATTTCCCATTGTGCAGTTCCGATTTATAAATATCACTGCCACCTTTGCCTCCTTCTCTTTCAGAACCAAAATACAAAGTACCTTTATCGGTTATGGTTGGATAATATTCATCCCAACGGGAATTGATCGTGGCATCCAGATGAATTGGCTTACCCCAGCCCGTCACCGTTTTTACAACTTTCCAGATGTCTTCATCAGTCTTTGCGGAATCTCCTTCCTGCAAGGGGCGGTTCGAAATAAAATACACTTCTTTTCCATCTTTTGTAACAAAAGGATCTGCATCCCTATATCTTCCCGAGAACGGCGCAACTTCCGGGGGTGTCCATTTACCTTTTTTGAAATAGGAAACACAAATTGTCCAGGTACTAAAATCGGGTGCGCTTTTTAAGAAGAATAAAGTATCCCCGCTGG
>JBBIGW010000046.1:0-23562 GCA_037447355.1 Bacteroidia bacterium
GAAATCCGGTCTTCACGCTCTGCCGGAAAAAAGGCTGGTGATGGCCATAAAGAATGAGGCCGCCTCAAAGAATGGAGACGGCCTCTATCGGATTATAGTGAAAGAGAAAAATTACTTTTTCTTTTTTGGACTTTCAATCGCCGCTTGTGCTGCTGCCAGGCGGGCGATCGGTACCCGGAAGGGGGAACAACTCACATAGTTCATACCGATGCGGTGACAGAACTTCACGCTTTCGGGATCGCCTCCATGCTCTCCGCAGATACCAACCTTCAGGTGCGGCTTGGTGATACGGCCCCTTTCTGTACCGGCCTTGATCAGCTGGCCAATACCTTCCTGGTCGATGGTCTGGAAAGGATCATCGGGGAGAATCTTCAGGTCGAGGTATTTCGGTAAGAATCCACCGATATCATCGCGGCTGAAACCAAAGCTCATCTGGGTGAGGTCATTGGTGCCAAAGCTGAAGAAATCAGCTACATTGGCCATGTAATCAGCCCGAAGGGCGGCCCTCGGTGTTTCGATCATCGTACCATAGAGATAAGGGATCTTCTTCATGCCGAATTTCTCACATACTTCCTTATACACCTGGTCCACGATTGCTTTCTGGTGACGGAGTTCGTGCGCAATTACAGTGACCGGTACCATGATTTCCGGGAAGGCTTTCTTACCGGCTTTGAGGAGCTCGGCCGTCGCTTCGAATATGGCACGTACCTGCATCTCCGTGATCTCGGGATAACTGATGCCCAGCCGCACACCCCGGTGACCCAGCATCGGGTTGTTTTCATGCAGGGCGAGCACCCTCCTGTTCAGCATACCCATGCTGATGCCGAGTTCCTTGCTAAGTTGTTTCAGTTTTTCTTTGTCATGAGGAACAAACTCATGCAGCGGGGGATCGAGCAGGCGGATGGTGACGGGGTGCCCGTTCATGACACCCAGGGTGTCTTTTACATCTTTTTTCACGTACTTGAACAATCCGTTCAGGGCTTCCCTTCTTTCTTTTTCAGTTTTGCTCACGATCATTTTACGCAGCTGGAACAGGGGTTCTTCGCTGCCTTCACCATAGAACATGTGCTCGGTACGGAACAGGCCGATACCTTCGGCGCCGAACTTCACGGCATGGGTGGCATCAAGCGGCGTTTCGGCATTGGCCCTTACCCCGATCTGTTTGATCTTATCCACCAGTTTCATCAGGTCTTTATAAGACTGATTTTTGTCAATATCAATATCCACCAGCGCCATACTTCCTTCATAGACCAGGCCCTTGGTTCCGTTTAAACTGATCCAGTCACCTTCTTTGAGCAGCACCCCGTTTTTGGCATGGATCGTTTTGGATTCGCTGTGAATTTCTATATCACCGCAACCCACGATACAGCATTTACCCCAGCCACGGGCCACCAGCGCAGCATGCGAAGTCATACCTCCCTTGGTAGTCAGGATGGCTTGCGCTTTGTGCATACCGTCCACATCTTCGGGAGAGGTTTCTTCCCTTACCAGGATCACTTTCTCGCCCCTGGAAGCCCATTCCACTGCTTCGGCAGAGGAGAAGACCACACGGCCTTTGGCACCACCGGGACCGGCGGGCAATCCTTTGGCAATAACGGGAGCTACTAATTCTGCTTTGGGATCCAGCATCGGCAGCAGTAATTCCACCAGTTGATTGGGTCCTACCCGCATGATCGCGGTTTTCGCATCGATCAGTTTTTCTTTATACATCTCGGTGGCCATGCGGACAGCGGCCACCCCATTTCTTTTGCCCACGCGGCATTGCAGCATATAGAGTTTTCCTTTTTCAATGGTAAACTCAATGTCCTGCATGTCGTGATAGTGTTTTTCCAGTTTGCGCTGAATATTGAACAGCTCCTTATATTGGGCGGGCATCAGTTTTTCCAAAGCTGTAAAATGTTCGCTCTGGGCATTCTTAGAGTACTCATTCACGGGAGCGGGAGTCCGGATACCGGCTACCACGTCTTCCCCCTGCGCATTTACCAGGTATTCGCCGTAGAATTTATTTTCACCATTGCCCGGATTCCGGGTGAAAGCCACCCCGGTACAACTGTCGTTCCCCATATTGCCAAATACCATGGCCTGCACGGTTACTGCAGTACCCCACTCGTGTGGTATTTTCTCAATACGGCGGTATTCAATAGCGCGTTTCCCGTTCCAGCTGGCAAAAACCGCACCGATACCACCCCACATTTGCTCATAGGGGTCATCGGGGAATTCTTTGCCCAGCACTTTTTTGATGGTCTTTTTGTAATCCTTTACCAGTTCTTTTAATTCATCAGCAGTGAGGTCGGTATCACTGGCATATCCCTTTGTGTGTTTGATATGTTCCAGTTTTTCATCCAGCACTTTGCGGATCCCTTTACCTCCTTTTGGTTCAATACCCGCTGCTTTTTCCATTACCACATCGGCGTACATCATGATCAGGCGGCGGTAAGCGTCATAGGCAAAACGGGCATCCCCGCTCTGGGCGATCACTCCCTTGATCGTGTTTTCGTTCAACCCCACGTTCAGTACGGTTTCCATCATTCCGGGCATGCTCTTGCGGGCACCGGAGCGGACAGAAAGCAGGAGCGGGTTTTTCTCATCACCGAATTTCTTGCCGGTGAGTTTTTCCATTCTTTCGAGGGATTCTTTTACCTGGGCGTTCAGGGATTTGGGATAGGTTTTCTTATTCGCATAATAATACGTGCAGACTTCGGTGGTAACGGTGAAACCCGGGGGCACCGGTAATTTCAGTTTAGGATGTCCTGCCATTTCAGCCAGGTTCGCACCCTTGCCACCCAGCAGGTTTTTCATTGATTCGTTTCCGTCGGCCTTGCCGCCGCCGAAGAAGTACACATACTTTCCGGTTTTTGTTTTTGTTGCCATAATATAATAAGCTTTTGTGCCTGCATAGTTAAAGCTTAACCGGCCCATAAGCGGAAACACAGGTCAGCGGAAATCCTGATTCTGGTCAGTGAATAACATGAAGAAAGCCCGGAATTACCGGGCTAAATCAATGATAAACTGATGTATACAATATATTATATATGCTCATAGTAGGGAATCTCGTCATGGCTTACCGGCTCCTTCTGCTGCCAGTATGCCTGGGTTACTATGTGGCCATCCTTTGTTTTGAGAAGCCTTCCGAATATAGCATTGATGGTATTAAAGGTATAATCGGTTACACCTACCGTGAATGTTTCCGGGGCTGTAGGAGGGGTTGAGACCGGGGCCGCTGCCTCGCCTTCAGCAGGCTTGGGCACAGGTGCTGCCTTGGGTGCAGGACTGGGAACGGCCACAACCGTAAACCCGTTGTATTCCAGCAGCTCTTTGAGAAATGCCAGTCTTCCGGGTTGTACATTCTTTTCCACGATGCCGCATTTAACGCCATCGAGTTCTTCAAATTCATGATTTTTATTGATCGCCATAGCCCCTTACTTATAATGAATGAATGTAATCATAGATCCAGCTTAGCAACCCGGACAGGATGATACCCGCCCCGCAGATGATCGTCCCCAGTCTTACCGGGGCGCTGATCTTCAGTGGCTCAATGGGGGTGTCATTTTTATCCATAAACATGGCCCTTACCACCCGCAGGTAATAATACAGGGATATGATCATGTTCAGTGCGGCCACCGTGATAAACCAATAAGCAGCTTTTGCCCCGCCGGCTGTTAACAGGAATAATTTACCAAAGAAACCGGCGGTGGGCGGTACCCCGGCCAGGGAAAATAATGCCAGGGCCAGTATCCAGCTGAGAAAGGGATTGGTTTTATAGAATCCCTTAAAATCGTCGATGCGTTCTTTGCCGGTTTGTTCTGCAATGACCGAAGCCACGCCGAAGGCAGCCAGGTTGGAAAAGATATATACCAGCACGAAGAAGATCACAGCCGTACTCCCCATATGGTCGTTGCTGCTAACGGCCACTAAAATAAAACCAACCTGTGCAATGGAAGAAAAAGCCAGGAATCGCTTGATATTCTGCTGGCGGAGGGCAAAGAGATTACCAATGACCATGGTGGCAATGGATAAGATCACCAGCATCGGATACCAGGTGTGCAGCAGGGGCTGGAATACCCGGTACAGCATGGTCATGAATATAAAGGCCACCGATCCCTTGGATAGTACAGAAAGAAAGGCGGTGGTGGCAATGGGAGATCCCTCGTACACATCGGCTGTCCATAAATGGAAAGGCACGATGGAAAGTTTGAAGGCAAAAGCGGCAAAGAAAAATATAAATGCCAGTACCTGCAGGGAGGATCCGTCCAGCCGTTGAGAAATCTCCGGAAGACTGATCGTTCCGGTACTGCCATAGACCAGGGAAATACCAAAAAGAAGAATACCGGAAGAGAAGGCCGAGGAGAGGATCATCTTCATGGCGCCTTCTGCAGATCGTTTTTTATCCAGGTCAAAATTAGCCATGGCGGCTACCGGGATGGAGGCCAGTTCCAATGACAGGTAAAAGATCAGCAGGTTGGCGCTGGAGATCATAAAGAACATTCCCAGCAGGGCGGAAAGCAGGAGCAGGAAAAACTCCGGCAGGTGCGGGTTTTTTTTCAGCCAGTCGGTGCAAAGCAGGGAGATCAGGTAAACACCCAGGTTCAGGATATTTTTCTGGAAAGCGATCAGGGACGTGGTATAAAACATATCGCCGAAGAGCCGGCCTTCCTTGTTGAAGACAAATCCGAAAATAAAGTTGACCAGTAATAGTACCTGCACCAGGGGGAGCAGGGTTTCATTTTTCATCCCCTTACCGATCTTGATAAAGAGTAAAAGGAAGATGATGCCGGTCAGCACCAGTTCACTTTTCATCAATGTGAGCAATTCATTCATTCCAGCCTGTTTTATTGTCCGGTAATTCTGTTCATAATAACTTCCGCCGCCGGTCTTAACAAATCATTCAGCCACCCGGGTGCGATCCCTATGGCCAGGATACCGGCGACCAGCAGGATCGCTGCCAGTTTCTCATTCCAGTTGGCATCTTTCAATACAAGGTGCGCCTCGTTCGTATTGGGCCCCATCACGGTTCTGCCTATCGCCCGTAAAATATATACGGCTGTTACCACGATGGACATGGCCGCCGCCATGGTGGCTACCCGGTGAAAGGCATCCGCATTTTCCCAGGAACCGACAAATACCGTCATCTCGGCCACAAAGCCACTCAATCCCGGTAAGCCCAGGGAGCAAAGTCCTACAATAAAGAAAACCGTACTGATAAAGGGCAGCTGTTTCATCAGCCCGCCCATCTCAGCCACCATACGGGTATGGGTCCGGTCGTAGATCATACCGATCACGGCGAAGAAAAGGGCTGTCATCACACCGTGTGATACCATCTGCATCAGGGCCCCGGTGATCGCTGTCTGTGTCAGCATACCGATACCGAGCAAACTGAAACCGACGTGACTCACAGAAGAGTACGCGTTGATATATTTCAGGTCCTTCTGCATCATGGTGGCGAAGGCGCCGTATAAGATCGCGATAGCGGAAAGTACAATGATGATCGTGGCATATTCCTTAGCCCCTTGGGGTAATAAATAAGTGGCTACGCGTAAACAGCCATAGCCACCCAGTTTCATGGAAATTCCGGCCAGGAACATCGAACCAGCCGTGGGCGCAGAAGAGTGTCCATCGGGCACCCAGGTATGCAGGGGGAACAAAGCGGTGAATACCCCAAAACCCACAAACAACAGGGGAAAAAGAATATGCTGGGTTTCCCGGGAAATGGTTGCTTTGGATAAGGTCAATATATCAAAACTGTTTCCGGCCGCGAAATACAGGCCCAGCATACCTACCAGGATCAGGGCCGAACCGCCCATCAGCATCAGGGCGAGTTTATTGGCACTGTACTCTTTTTTCCCGCTTCCCCAGATACCGATCAGCAGGTACTTGGGTATCACGGAAATTTCCAGGAAGAAAAACAGGATAAAAAGATCAAGGGAGATAAAGAAACCATACGCACCCAGGCCCAGTAAAAGCAACAGGAAATAGAACTCTTTCGTCATTTTCTCTATATTCCAGGATACCAGCACACCGGCCACCACCACAAAGCTGGTGAGCAGGATCATGGCCACGGAAATACCGTCCACGCCAAAGTGAAAACTGATATGCAGGCTTTGAAAGAGTTTGTACTGCTGCTCAAACAGCATTTGCGCGGTATTATTGGCCGCTCTTTCCTGCCGGAATGCCAGCAACAGGGCAAGGGCCAGTCCGAGTTGCAGGAAAGAACCGCCCAGTGAAATCCATTTCACCTGCTGTTTATTGCGCGCCATTAATACGGCCAGGGCCGTAAGCAGGGGCGCTCCTATGAGTAATAAAAGGTTCATCAATTCTTATTTATCAGTATATCCTATCTCCAAACATAAATGAACAGTACGGCCAGCAACACCACAGCTCCCAAAAAGAAAATGGCGTACTGCTGCACTTTGCCTGACTGGAATTTTTTAATACCCTCCGAAACCTGCATCGTGGTATTGCCGGTGAGGTTCATCAGTCCGTCCACGATATTCCGGTCGAACCAGGCGGCCGGACGACCAACCAGGTTGAACAATACCTTCTTTGTAATAAACAGGTACAGCTCATCTATATAAAACTTGTGATAAGCCGCTTTGTACAATCCCCCGAGGGAAGCGGCCAGTCTTGCCGGTTTGTCACTGGCTTTGGCATACATCCATAAAGCGGCCAGGATACCGGCTAATCCCAATGCTACCGGTGCAATGGAAAAAGATAAATGGAAATGCGATTCCAGCGCTTTGCCATCAGTACTTACAAATTCCCCAAAAGGAATAAACCCGGCCGCAGCGGCGCCTGTTCCCAGTAAGACCAGGGGCAGCATCATGACAAAGCCACCTTCCTTGCCCGCCGAGGCGGAATGTGCACCCTGCGCTTCCTGCGGTTTGTTCCAGAAGATAGTAAAGTATAAACGGAACATATAAAATGCGGTCAGTCCTGACGTGATCAATGCAATCCAGTAAATAGCGGTATTACTGGTATAAGCAGCCAGCAGGATCTCTTCCTTACTGAAGAAACCGGCAAAGGGCGGCACACCGGCAATGGCCAGGCAGGCGACCAGGAACGTGATATGTGTAACGGGCATTTGCTTTCTCAGCCCGCCCATGTCTTTCATTTCATTGCTGTGCACATAATGGATCACGGCGCCGGCACCAAGGAAAAGCAGGGCTTTGAACATAGCATGGGTGAACAAATGGAACATCGATGCGGTATAACCCAGTCCCGCTTCCCCGCCGTATCCGGATACACCCAATGAAAACATCATATACCCGATCTGAGACATGGTTGAATAGGCGAGTACCCGCTTAATATCGGTTTGGGTGCAGGCGATGACCGCCGCAATGATCGCGGAGACCGCACCCACCCAGCCAATGATTTCGAGGACAGCCGGTGTGGTGACCGAAAATACGGGGAACAGACGGGCCACTAAATATACACCGGCCACCACCATGGTCGCTGCATGGATCAGGGCGGAAACAGGCGTGGGGCCCTCCATCGCATCGGGCAGCCAGATATGCAATGGGAACATGGCACTCTTGCCGGCGCCACCGATAAAGACCAGGGCAGCGCCCCAGCTCAGGGCCGATACACCGAGGAACGTGGAGGCCACGGCCGTTTTTACCTCGTTGGATTCGGGGGACGTGAGCCGGGCGATGAGTGTCTGAAAATCAAAGGTACCGGAGAAATAAGACAGGACCAGTATGCCGATCAGGAAACCGAGGTCGGCAAAACGGGTAACAATAAACGCTTTTTTGCTGGCCGCCACTGCGCTGGGTTTGTCATAATAAAAACCGATCAGCAGGAAGGAAGAAACCCCCACCAGTTCCCAGAAAATATACAGCTGGAAAATATTGCTGGCCAGGACCAGTCCCAGCATGGAAAAAGTGAACAGGCCCAGGAATGCATAATAGGTGGGGAAACGTTCTTCCCCTTTCATATAACCCAGGCTGTAGATATGCACCATCAGGGAAACAAAAGTCACCACCAGCAGCATCATCACGGAAATGGGGTCGATCACCAGTCCCATATCGATGGACATCTCTTTGCTGAATGCCAGCCAGGTGATCTTTAAGGGAACAAATTGCTGGTAAACACCATCCACTTTCCCATAGACAAAGAAATAATCATACGCGGTGTACAGGGCCAGGAGGGCGGAACCCAGTAACAGGGCTGTCCCGATCAGACCGGCCCCGTTCTTAATATATTTCCTGCCAAACAGGCCCAGCAGGATAAAACCGGCCAATGGAAGAAGCGGGATCAGTGCTATGTTGGTTGCGTTCGGCATAGTCGTTTAATACTTTAAGTCTTCTGCATTAGTCACATCAATCGACTGGCTGCTGCGGTACAGGTTGATGATAATGGCAATGGCCACGGCCGCTTCTGCAGCGGCAATGGCAATAATGAAAATGGTAAAGAACAGGCCGTCCATTTTTCCCGGCCAGATATATTTATTGAAAGCGATAAAATTCAGGTTTACGCTATTCAGGATCAGTTCAATGCTCATCAGCATCGTAATCAGGTTACGCCGGGTCAGGAAACCCAGTACCCCGGTAAAGAACAAGGCTGTGCTGATAAATAAAATATGGTATAATCCGGGTTCCATCATTTTGTTTCGGGTTTACTGCGTAAGGCAATCACGATACAGCCCACCATGGCGGCTAATAAGAGCATGGAAATGATCTCGAAGGGAAGGGCATAACCGCCGGCTCCCGTGTTCAGCATTTTTTCACCTATACCCCTTACTGTGACGGGGGCCTGGGGAATCACTGGCGGAAATTCATGCTGCCATACCTGCAGCAGGGTCAGGGCAAAGCCGCAAAAAGTTGCGAGGGTAGCCCATATTTTCCGGTCCAGCCGTTGCTTCGGTAATTTTTCCCCGGCCTGCTGGGTCAGGAAGATGGAGAATATGATCAGCACCACGATGCCGCCCACATAGACCACGATCTGCACCGCGGCAATAAATTCATAGGCCAGCCAGAAATAAAGTCCGGCGACGCCGATGAGAGAAAATAATAAATAAATAGCCGCCCGGAAGATATGCCGGGTGGAAATGGATAATACCCCGCAGCTCAGTGTTAAAGCTGCCAGCAGGTAAAAGAGTATGGTGGATCCGTTCATCATTCTACGCCTTCCATGATTTTAGAGCCGGGGTGATTTAAAATTTTTGTCAGTTGCTTCCGGTCATACACACTGTGTTCAAAAGTCTGTGCCATTTTGATTGCATCGGAAGGACAGGCTTCCACGCAGAGATTGCACATGGTGCAGAGTTCCAGGTGGTAGACCAGTTTATCAATCGCTTTCTTTTTCTTTCCTTCCGGGCTGATATCAAATTTCGTGATCACTTTGATCGTACCGTTGGGACAGGCCAGCTCGCAGGCGGTGCAGCCGGTGCAGCGGTGTTCGTTCTTCTCGTCATGCGGCATCACCACTTCGCCCTTGAAGCGTTCGGGTAATACCAGTGTATCCCGGTTGTCCGGGTATTCCTGCGTAATGATCTCCTTGTGGTGGGTGAAATAGTAAAGCGTCCGCTTCATCCCTGTTGCCAGTGATTTCACCGCTCCAGTAACATCTTTTATGTAGTCGGTTAAGAACATTATATAGTTAATTCATTTGTCGGTTTACGGGCATTTTTATAATAATGTCACCCCTTCGGGGTTTAGCTGATATTATTGAGATAAACTTCTGCTGTTATAAAAATGTCAGCCCTTCGGGCTTATTAAAATTCATCTTTCGTGCTGTACCTCTATCCTGCAGTACTTCCCCTCATCACGCGCCACTCCCCATTCCCCATTCTCCATTTCCCACTCCCCACTCTCTATTCTCCATTCTCTAATCTAAAAATGCCATCCCAATATTGCCATCGCCGTCGCCAGTAATAAATTGATCATACTGATTGGCAACAGGTATTTCCATTCCAGGTTCAGTAGCTGGTCGATCCGCAAACGCGGGAAGGTCCACCGGAACCACATGATCAGGAAGATCAGGAAAAATGTTTTTCCGAAGAACCAGATGCTGGACGGTATATAATCCATCGCATCATTGAACCCATTATTCGATCCAAAATGCAAAGGCATCCAGCCGCCGAGGAACAGGGTGGCACCGATCGCGCATACAATAAACACATTGATATACTCGGCCAGGAAGAAAAGAGCAAACTTCATCCCGGAATATTCGGTATGGAATCCGGCGGTCAGTTCAGACTCTGCTTCTGCCAGGTCAAAGGGAGCCCGGTTGGTTTCTGCCGTTACCGCGATCATAAAAGTGACGAAAGCGATCCACACGGGTACATGGCCTTTGAAGACCCACCAGCCGTTGGACTGGGAATGGATAATATCAGATACCTGCAGGCTGCCGGTGAGTACCACAATGGTCATAATGGATAATCCGGCACTCAGTTCATAGCTCACGATCTGTGCCCCGCTGCGCATAGCGCCCATCAGTGAATATTTATTGTTGCTGGACCAGCCGGCCATCAGGATACTGATGACCATGATGGAGGATACAGCGGTTACAAAAAGGACCCCGATATTAAGGTCCCATAACTGGAAATCTTTGGCAAAAGCGATCGGCGCCATCAGCAGCATGGCCACGATCATCGCGATAAAGGGAGCCACATTGAACATCACTTTATCCGCGCCATCGGGGGTCAGTCCTTCCTTTACAATTAATTTAAGGGTATCTGCCATGGATTGGAGCAAACCAAAGGGACCCACCCGGTTCGGGCCCAGCCGGATCTGGATCCAGGCGGCCACCCTTCTTTCCATCAATACAAGTACCAGTCCCAGGGCGGCAAATAAACCGATCACCGCCACACCGGCCAGCACCATTTCAATGACAAGGGTCCAGGTAGGGTTGAAGGTATTGCTCAACCAGGTATGGATTTCATCCGCGATATGTGAGAGACTCCACATGCTGCTTTGTTCAGGTTAGTATGATCGGCCGGTACATTTTATGCTTAGCCGGTACCGGCTGTTAATTTATTTTTTCTGACCGGGTGGTGACCATCATCCAATCAATTGCAGGATGCCTGTTTCCATTGGGGAATCAGGCATTACCTGTCTATATCAGGGATGACCAGGTCCAGTGTTCCCATCATCGCCACCAGGTCCCCGATCTTGCTGCCGCGGGCAATATGATCCAGCACCGACAGGTTCGAAAATCCCGGTGAACGGAATTTGATCCGGTACGGAGTGGTGCCGCCTTCGCTCACAATATATACCCCCAGCTCGCCGCGGGCGGTTTCCACGCGGGTATAAAATTCTCCCTTGGGTAATTTCAGCACGGCCTTGGTCTTGGCCTGGAAATCACCTTCCGGAATAGCATCGATTAATTGTTCAATGATGCGGATGGATTGCTGCATTTCCCGGATACGCACTACATAACGGGCAAAGGAGTCGCAACCGGTCTCCAGCACTTCATCGAATTCAAGTTTATCATAGATCTCGTACGGGTAGAGTTTGCGGATATCAGAACTGACCCCGCTTCCCCTTGTCACCGGGCCACTGCAGCCATACGATACCGCATCTTCCGGGGTTAACATACCAATGCCCTTCATCCGGTTCTGGAAAATGATATTGCCGGTCACCAGCTCATCGTATTCATGAATTTTGCGTTTATATAACCGGATAAATTCTTTTACTCTTTTCTGGAAATTGGGATGGATATCCTGCATCACCCCGCCGGGTACCATATAGTTCATGGTCAGCCGGGCCCCGCAGGTTTCTTCCATAATATCGTTGACACTTTCTCTTTCGCGGAAGGCATGGAAGAAAGGGGTAAAAGCACCGAGGTCCATGGCCATGGCGCCCCACCACAGTTCATGGGAGGCGATCCGGGTGAGCTCATCCATCAATACCCTGATTACCCGGGCCCGCGGGGGCACCTCAACCTGCATTCCTTTTTCCACGCAAAGCGCACAGGCATGATTGTTAATATGGGAGGACAGGTAATCCATCCGGCTGGTCACATAAATAAATTGCCGGTAGGTCAGGCTCTCACACATTTTCTCAATGGAACGGTGGATATAACCCAGGTGGGGTTCCACTTTCCGGATGGTTTCCCCGCTCAGGGTGATCACGAGGTGCAATACACCGTGCGTGGCCGGGTGCTGCGGGCCCACGTTGATGGTAAACTCACCGGTTTCCCCGTTACTGCCCGGAACGGCTTCTTTTATTATTTCGGTTTCCCTGTACATTCCTTTTTTAGAATCTGGTTTACAGTTTTTATAAGCGGATCATATTAATCGGGTCTTCAAAATCTTTCCGTAACGGGTTCTTTCCCTCCCATCCGTCGGGCAGGATCAGCAACCGCAGGTCAGGATGGTTCAGGAAATTCACGCCGAACATTTCATATACTTCCCGCTCATGAAATTCAGCAGTCCGCCAGATCTGCGATACGGTGTCGATCTCCGGTTTGTTCCGGTCCAGTTTGGCCTTTACAACAATAGTATGCCGGTATTTTGTGGAGGAAAGATGATACACCATGGTCAGGTGGGTCTTCCAGTCAATGCAGGTCAGGCAGAAAAGATAATCAAAAAAGAAGGCTTCGTCCTTCCGGAGTTGCTGCGCAAGGGACAACCAGTCGCCGGGCTCAATCAGGATATTCAACCAGTCCCCCCCTTCTTCGAAGGTGACAGAGGGCAACAACCCGGTTATACTTGATTTCAGTTCTTCGTTCGACATAATTAATCTTTGCCTGTTCTGATTTGTTCACGGGTCAGGCCCGCTTTAATTTTTTCCTGCAGTGAAATCAGGGCATGCAGCAGGGCTTCCGGCCTGGGCGGGCAACCGGCTACATATACGTCCACGGGGATCACATGATCCGCGCCTTTCACTACGGAATAGGTATTATAAAAGAAAGGACCGCCGCTGATCGCGCAGGCCCCCATGGCGATCACATATTTGGGATCGGCCATCTGGTCGTACAATCTTTTTAATACCGGGGCCATCTTGTTGACAATGGTGCCGGCAATGATGATCACGTCGGCCTGGCGGGGTGTGGCACGGGCCACTTCAAAACCAAAACGCGAAAAATCATATTTAGCCCCGGCAACGGCCATGTACTCAATGCCGCAGCAACTGGTGGCAAAAGTCAGCGGCCAGAGGGAATTGGACCGGGCCCAGTTAATGACATCATCCAGTTTACTCAGGACAATCCCACCTCCCGGGGTCTCATGCACCTGTCCGGGGAATGCAACGGCGGTATTTTGTTTCACTGTCATCTGTTAAGCATATAATATTATATCCACTTCAGGGCGCCTTTCCGGTGGGCATATAAGAACCCGGTAAAAAGGATGAAAAAGAAAATGACAATTTCGGCCAGGGCGACCCAGCCCATACTCTTCGCAACTACGGCCCAGGGATACAGGAATACCAGTTCCACGTCAAAGATCAGGAAGATCAGGGCAAACAGGTAATAGCCCACATTCAGCTGGATCCAGGTTTTTCCCTTCGTGGGGATACCACACTCATATGGTTCCCCCTTTTGTTGATTGGTGGTGGCTTTCAGTACAAACCTCGACAGGAGGATCGCGATGCCAGAGAAGGCAACAGCGGCAATAACCAGTACAATAAGCGATGACGCTCCCATACGCAGATTGATTTGCACGAATATAGGAACTATGCGTTAAAACGGAACATGACAGTTATCAACGTAATCCTTGCGGAATATCAGCTAAAATTCCGGCTGTTTCCGAATGAAAATCATCCGTATAATTCCTGGTGAATGGCTTTTTTATCATAGCCCATCTCCAGGATCGTCTTTTTGGCCTCATCGATCATGTGCTTCCAGCCACAGAGAAAGAAATAGGCTTCCTGCCTGTCCCCGCAGAGCGCTTTGTAAACCGCGTGCACATATCCATTATGTCCTTCCCAGTGTTCGCGTGACAAAGTGGGGTGATAATGAAAACCGGGCATCTTTATTTCCAATTCACTCAGTTCATCATAATATAACAAATCGGCCTTGTTGCGGCAGCCGAAAACCATATGAATTTTCCGGAAGGGTACTTTGTGAAGATGAATATAATTAGCCATGCTCCGGAAAGGGGCGATGCCGGTTCCGGTACAGACCAGGAACAGGTCCCTGTCCAGGGTTTCCGGCAGGGTAAACACACCCTGGGCGCCGCGGAAAGTCAGCTCACTGCCTACTTTTATTTCATTAAAAAGATAGGTGGTGCCGGCCCCGCCTTCGGCATGTACGATCAGTAATTCAAATACGTTGGAGCCATCGGGCCAGGAAGCGATGGAATAACTGCGCCATCTTTTATTGGGCTTTTCATGGATAGGCAGGTCAAGCGTCACAAACTGACCGGGGGTGAAATCAAATTGCTCCAGTTCGGGAACCTGTACCCAGAACCGCCGGGTATTGTGGGTGTGATCATCAATTTTAATAACGAGGCCTTTTCGCCAGGGTTGTATTGCCATGCTTTGCTGTTTGTATAAGGCGATAAAGATAAAACCTATAACCTGCAAACATTGCTGAAAACCGGAAATTCTTCTGCTTACTGCCGTTTGGTTATCTTTGCACCGCTCATGCGTGTTCAGGATTTGCTGGAACGGTATCATAACACCCCCCGCCTTTTTCAACTGGCGGACCGGCTCTCTTTTGCCCAACCCGAAAAAATATACCTGGAGAATTTAAGGGGCAGCGCTTCCCAGTTCGTGGTGGCCGCCACTTTTACCCATCCTTCTTTATCCCGGTTTAATCACCTGATCATACTCAATGACGGCGAAGAAGCCGCTTATTTTCACAATACACTGGAGAACCTGACGGAGGCCCTGGATATTTTTTATTTCCCCTCCTCCTTCAAAAACCGGAAGAATTACCAGTTGCTCAATTCCTCCCATGTAATGCTGCGGACGGAGGCCCTGACAAAGATCGCGGCCGGTGGAAACAGGAAAGTGATCGTGACCTGCCCCGAAGCCCTTTTTGAAAAAGTGGTGCTGCCGGATACCCTTTCCTCCAGTATTATTCATATCCGTACGGGCGATACCCTTGATACGGGTCAACTCCTGCTCAAACTGGGGGATTATGGATTTGAACGAACCGATTTTGTGTACGAGCCCGGCCAGTTTGCAATCCGTGGCGGGATCCTCGATATCTATTCATTCGGCAATGAAAAACCCTACCGGGTGGAATTATTCGGCAACGAAGTGGATTCGATCCGGATCGTGGACCCGGAAACCCAGCTGAGTGAACGAAAATTATTACAGGTCAGTATTATCCCCAATGTGGATACCCGGTTTGAAAACGAAGAACGAATATCCCTCTTTGAATTTCTCCCGGAGAATACCGTCACCTGGATCCAGGATTATGCTCTCTGCAAAGAACATATCGCGGACAGCAGGGAAGAACTGGATGCTTTCCTGCGCCTGCAGGCAAACCTGGCCGCACAACCCCTTAAAGCAAAACACCGGGAAGACCCGGAAGATAAGCTGGAGCGGAAAAATGTGGGGATGGATGATTTTATCACGGAACAGGAGTTCGAAGAAAATATTGCCCGGCATCACCTCGTGGGTTTTGGTCCTGCGGATACTTTCCCCGCTCATTTTTCTCCCTTTACCCTTCAACACTCCACCCGGGAACAACCCGCTTTCAACCGCCAGTTTGATCTATTATTAAGCGACCTGAAAAAATGGGAAGCTAAAAAATTTGTACTCTGCATTTTTGCCGAAAACCCGAAACAACTGGAGCGGATGCAGAGCATCTTTGATGACCTGAAAGCGGATCTTGTGTTCCATCCCGTTGCCACTTCCATTCACGAAGGATTTGTAGACGAGGACCTGCAGCTTGTTTGCTATACGGATCACCAGGTTTTTCAGCGCTATCACAAGTATAAGGTCAAACAGGCCTACAATAAGAACAAGGCATTAACCCTCCGGACGCTCCGTGAACTGCAGCCGGGCGATTTTGTAACGCATATCGATCACGGGGTGGGTATTTTCAGCGGTTTGCAGAAACTGGAAGTAAATGGCCGGGTGCAGGAAGCCGTAAGGCTGATCTATAAGGATACGGATATCCTGTACGTCAATATCAACAGCCTTCACAAGATTGCCAAGTACACCGGTAAGGAGGGCAGTGTGCCGAAAGTGAATAAACTGGGCAGTGATGTCTGGAACCGGCTCAAGGAAAAAACCAAGACAAAGGTCAAGGAAATCGCTTTTGACCTGATCAAACTCTACGCGAAACGGAAGGCTCAGCAGGGCTTTGCCCATACCCCGGATAATTATATGCAGACAGAGCTGGAAGCTTCCTTTATTTATGAAGACACGCCCGACCAGAGCAAGTCTACCGCGGATGTAAAGAAGGATATGGAATCCACTTCCCCGATGGACCGCCTTGTTTGCGGGGATGTGGGTTTTGGGAAAACGGAAGTGGCGGTGCGGGCTGCATTTAAAACCTGCATCGACGGCAAACAGGCCGCCATACTGGTACCCACCACGATCCTGGCCTTCCAGCATTTCAAAACATTCAAAGACCGGTTAAAGGATTTCCCGGTGACGGTAGATTATATCAACCGGTTTAAATCGGCGAAGGAACGGAAGGAAACACTGAAAAAACTGGAAGAAGGAAAGATCGATATCATCATCGGCACCCATGGTTTGCTGGGCAAGGAAGTGAAATTTAAGGACCTGGGCTTACTGGTGGTGGATGAGGAACAGAAATTCGGGGTGGGGCACAAGGAAAAGATTAAAACCATCCGCACCACCGTGGACTGCCTGACCCTGACCGCCACACCGATCCCGCGTACCCTGCAATTTTCGCTGATGGGTGCCCGTGACCTCAGCATCATGAATACGGCGCCCCCGAACCGCCAACCGATCCAGACAGAAGTGCAGGTGTACAATGAGGATTTTATCCGGGAGGCCATTTATTTCGAAACCGAAAGGGGAGGGCAGGTCTTTTTTATTTATAACCGTATTGCCGGGCTGGCCGAAATGGCCGCCATCATACAGGCGCTTTGCCCCGACCTGAGCATCGGCTATGCACACGGACAGATGGAAGGCCATGAACTCGAGGAAAAGATCCTCGACTTTATCGACCGGCGCTACGATGTGCTGGTCTGCACCAATATCGTGGAGAGCGGCGTGGATATTCCGAATGTGAACACCATCATCGTGAACAATGCGCACCAGTTTGGCCTGAGCGACCTGCACCAGCTGCGCGGCCGCGTGGGACGGAGTAACAAAAAAGCTTTCTGTTATTTGCTGGCGCCTCCCATGAGTACTTTGCCCAATGACTCCCGGAAAAGACTGCAGACCCTGGAACAGCACAGCGACCTCGGCAGCGGCTTCCAGATCGCCATGCGTGACCTCGATATCCGCGGGGCGGGGAATTTATTGGGCGGGGAACAAAGTGGCTTTATGGCCGAGATCGGTTTTGAAATGTACCAGAAGATTCTCGATGAAGCCATCCGGGAACTGAAACGCACCGAGTTTAAAGAACTGTTTAAAGAGGAAATAGCAAGGCAGGATGATTTTGTACAGGATTGTACCATTGATACCGACCTCGAGATCCTGATCCCCGATGAATACGTGGAAAGCATCACCGAACGCTTGTCCCTGTACCAGCGCCTGGACAATTGCGAAACCGAAGAAGACCTTGTGGCCATGAAGCAGGAACTCGAAGACCGGTTTGGCACCCTTCCCCGGCAGGTGGCAGATCTCTTCATAACGGTGCGCTGCCGAAAACTGGCGGTGGAACTGGGATTTGAAAAAATGAGCCTGAAGGAGAATATCCTGCGCTGCTTCTTTATCAACCGGCCGGACTCCCCCTATTTTGAATCGGACACATTCCGTAAAATGATCCTCTTTCTCCAGGAAGAAACCAATAAGGCCAAACTCAAACAAACCGGCAAACTCTTTCTCCTCGTGGCTGCGGATATGCAAAGTATGGAAGCCCTGCACCGCTTCCTGGCAGCCCTGCACCGGTATTGTTTTCCCGCTCCATCTGTAACCGCTTAACCACCAGGCCAGCCAGGCTGCAATCCTTATCCGTATTGGCTTTTCTCAGGTATTTGTATTACTTTTAGTTCAACGAATATTCACTATGAGATTCTATCCAATTCCCTTGATAGCTGCCTGGCTGCTGATGGCCATTCCGTCCCTTGCACAGGAGGATACCCGGCATCTGTTATTACTTCAAAGCGGCTCCTTTACGCCCCCGGTAAATATTACAGCTGCGGAGCTTGGGTTATTCAATAGCAAAGCTGCCCGTTCATCCGGAAAGACCTTTGCGATCCTCCAGTTTGAACAACTGCCCACTGTTTCTGAAAAGCAGCAATTGTTTCAGGAAGGCATCGAACTGCTCGATTACGTCCCGAACAATGCCTATACCGTAACGATCAGCGGGTTACTTTCTGAATCAATCCTGCAGCGTTTGCATGCCCGGGCGGTCTTTGCCCCCACGGCCCGGCAAAAAATGCAGCCGGAACTGGCCCGGGGTGAATTTCCCGCATACGCAGTTAAACAACCGGGTACCCTGGATGTATGGATCAGTTTTCCCCGGTCATTTACATTTGAAAATGTACAACAGGAACTGCAGCAGAGAAATTTTGACCTCCTGAATACAACGTACAGGTCATACCGGGTGCTGGCCCTTCGTATTGCAGCCGGCCGCCTCGAAGAATTAGCCGCGGCACCCTTTATTGACTATGTACAGGCAGCGCCCCGTTCCGACCAGGCACTGAATTATAACAGCATGTACGCCTCCCGTGCCAATGTGTTAAAAGCGCCGCTGTCCGCAGGAGGAAAAAACCTGGATGGCCAGGGTGTGGTGGTGGGTATTGGAGATAACGGGGATGTGCAGTCGCACATTGATTTCAACGGGCGGCTGATCAACCGGGCGGCCGAAGTGTTGCGGGCCCATGCCACCCATGTGGCCGGTACAGTGGGGGGAGCGGGTATTATTCAGGAGCTGTATGCTGGCTATGCACCGAAAGCCACCCTGCTCGCCCAGTATTATTCAGGGATCTCTTCCAACGCGCCGGCCTATGTGCAGGACTATGGAATGGTGATCACCAATAATTCATTCGGGTCCGTGACGGATGATTGCAATTACAATGGTTTATATGATCTTACTTCCCGCATACTGGATCAGCAGGCCATCGACCTGCCTGAATTGCAGCAGGTGTTTGCGTCAGGGAATGACGGGGCCAATACCTGCAGCCCCTATGCGGCAGGATTTAAAACCGTGCTGGGGGGCTACCAGTCTGCCAAAAATGTAATTACCGTAGGAGCGACCTATTATACCAGCAATGTTGCCAATTTTTCCAGCAGGGGCCCCGTAAGAGACGGAAGGGTGAAACCAGAGATCTTGTCGCAGGGGGATTTTGTGGCCTCCACCTGGACCAGCAATTTATACAGTTATAATACGGGAACCAGTATGGCGGCCCCGGGAGTGTCCGGCGCCCTGGCTTTACTGGTGCAACGCTACCGGCAATTGCATGCAGGGGCTAATCCGAAGAACGGGCTGACAAAAGCCCTCCTCTGTAACGGGGGCGATGACAAGGGGAATGCCGGCCCTGATTACAAGTATGGGTATGGGCGGATGAACCTGTTGCGCACCCTGGCCATGATGGAGAATACCACTTACTTTACTTCCACGGTGGCCAATGCGGTTACCAACACGCATACCATTGCGGTTCCGGCCAATACCGCGCAGTTGAAAGTACTGCTGTACTGGCAGGATCCGCCGGCAGCCGTGATGGCCAGCCAGACCCTCGTGAATGATGTGGATCTTGAAGTGGTCACCCCTTCCAGTTCAACCCTTCTCCCGGCTGTGCTGGATACGGTAGCTGCCAATGTGGACAATCCGGCCACCAGTGCTGCGGATCATATCAACAATATAGAACAGGTGGTGATCAGTAATCCCGCGGCGGGGAATTATGACCTGAAGGTAAAGGGAACTGCCATTACACAAAACCCTTCGCAGGAATATTTCCTTGTGTATGATGTCATCCCGCAAAGCCTGGTACTGACCAACCCGGTGGGCAGTGAGAGGCTGGTGCCCTCTGTTTCGGCTTATGATACCTGTTATATTCAATGGGATGATTACAGCAGTGCGGGTACCTATACCCTGGAGTTTTCCAGTAACAACGGGAGCAGCTGGACTACGTTGAGCAGTACCGTCCCGGCTTCCAGCCGCATCTACAACTGGGGGGTTCCCAACACACCCACCGACCAGGCAAAGATCCGGATCACCAATAATAACAATGCCCTTACACAGACCAGCGGGGCGTTTACCATTACGGCCATGAGTACCGTTACACTTGACGCGGTGCAATGCGAGGGATATAGTAAGATTAACTGGACCGCGGTACCCGGTGCCACCGATTATGAAGTGATGTGGCTGCAGGGCACTGAAATGGTTCCCGTGGCCACTACGGCCGGACTTACCTATACATTCAGTGGTTTGTCAAAGGATAGTTTGTACTGGGTAACTGTTCGCCCGCGGATCAACGGCAATCCCGGTCGCCGGGCCGCTGCCATCTCCCGGCAGCCCAGCAGCGGCACCTGTACCGGAACCATTTCTGACAATGACCTGAAACTGGATGCGATTGTATCACCCGCCGGTTCAGGCCGGGAATTCACTTCATCGGCTTTATCAGGCACCCATGCCATTACGATCCGGATCAAAAACCTGGATGATGCTGTGTTTTCCGGGAATATAAATGTCAGTTATTCCATCAACGGCGGCGCACCCGTAAATGAAGTGATTATTCCTCCCGCAGCCACCATCGCTGCCGGCGGCACGATCAACTATACTTTTGCCGGCACGGCCAACCTGTCTGCAACCGGTACATACAGCATAGCGGTAACCGCCACCCGGGCAGCGGACCCGGTAACGGCCAATGATTCTTTGACCGTTGTTTTTAAACAACTGGCCAATGCGTCAATTACCAATGCCCAGTTGCCCTGGCTGGACGATTTTGAAACAGCCGATGTGCAAACAATCAATGCAGACCACCTGGGACTCGGCGGCAGGGACCGTTATGATTTTGTCAACAGCACCCAGTACGGGCAGGCAAGGACCTTTGTCAATACCGGTATAGCCTACTCGGGCAACCTGTCACTGACACTTGACCAGGACCGCTTTGTTTCCGGCGGCAATGTGGACTCGCTGACAGGCACTTTCAATCTGGCAACCTTTAATCCCGCTACGGATGATATCCGGATTGATTTCCGGTACAAGAACCATGGTCAGCAATCCAACGCGGCGGACAAGGTCTGGATCCGCGGCAGTGAAACGGATTCCTGGATCGAAGTATATGATCTCTACAGCAACCAGAACGCAGCCGATGGCTCCTATAAATTATCCGGCAGTATCGAATTGAGTGATTCCCTCGCGGCACATGGCCAGGTCTTTTCCACCAGCACCCAGGTACGATGGGGCCAGTGGGGCGAATACCTCGCAGCAGATGATCTCATGGCCGCTGGTTACACATTTGATGATATCCGCCTGTACAAAGCGGTGGATGATATTCAGCTGGTCCGCATTGATACACCCTACACAGTTAGCTGCGGACTGAATACCACGGTACCCGTTAAAGCAACAATCCGGAATTCCTCGAACAGCACGATCAATAATATACCGGTCACCCTGAAAGTGGACGGGACCGTGATCGCCGGCGAAACCATTGCCAGCATAGCGGCCAGTTCAGCTATACAATACACATTCACCGCCACCGCTAATCTTTCTGCTGCCGGTAACCATACCATTGAAGTATGGACCGCGCTGGCTACGGATACGTATAAAGAGAATGATACCGCCAGCAGTACGGTGAATAATTTGCCCTTGATCAGCAGTTTCCCCTACCTGCAGAACTTTGAATCCGGCAACGGGTCCTGGTACACCGGCGGCACCGGCTCTACCTGGGAATACGGCACACCCGTTTCACCGAAGATCAACCGCGCCGCCAGCGGCAGTAAGGCCTGGAAAACAAAGATTGCCGGCTATTATACCGATAATGAATACTCGTACCTGTATTCCCCCTGCTTCGACCTGACCGGCCTGACCAATCCAACCCTGAGTTTCAGTCTTTCGATGGATATTGAGGATTGCGGGGCCGTACTCTGTGATGCGGCCTGGGTGGAATATTCGGCTGACGGGATCACCTGGACCAGGCTCGGCAGCATGGGGCAGGGGACCAACTGGTATAATAAGAACTATGCGGGCAACCAGCTCTGGAGCCAGCAGGATTATACCCGCTGGCACGTGGCCAGTACCGCATTGCCCGCGACCAGCAACAGCAAACTGCGGCTGCGCTTTGTATTTAATTCCGATGCGGCCCTGGATAAAGACGGTATCGCGGTGGATGATATTCATATCTACGACAACCTCTATGGCATCTATGATGGCGGAACCATGGCCGCACCGGTTACCCAAACCATCAATGCGGGTACCAATACCTGGGTGGATTTCCTGGAAGGCGGTAAACTGGTCGCGTCACTGCAGCCGGGCGGACAGGAGATGGGGGCAACCGACGTGCGGGCCTACCTGTACACCGGCGCTGTCCGCTGGAGCAATAACCAGTATTACCACAACCGGAATTTCACCATTCAGCCGGCCAATGCATTTTTGTCACTGACCGATTCTGTTCTTGTCCGGATCTATTTCCCGGACACAGAAACCGAAACCCTGATCAACGCCACGGGCTGTAGTCCCTGCAGCAAACCTTCCACAGCCTATGATCTGGGGGTTTCCAAATACAGCGACCCCGACAATAATTTTGAGAATGGAACGATTTCAGATAATAACCAGGGCCTTTGGACCTATATCATCCCGGCCAATGCCAGGAAAGTTCCCTTCGACAAGGGATACTATGCCGAGTTCAAAGTGAATAATTTCTCCGAATTCTGGCTGAATAACGGCGGCCTGACCGGCAGCCAGCCCCTGCCGGTGCAGTTGCTCAGTTTTACAGCCCGTAAACAGGCTTTACAGGAAGTGGTGACCGAATGGGTGACCGCTTCCGAGATAAATGTTAACCGCTTTGAGATCGAACTGGCAAGGGGTAATGCCGGTTACCAGTCGGGGCATTATTCGAAGATCGGGGAAGTAGTGAGCCAGGGCAATTCAGACCGGGAACAATATTATCGCTTTGTGGACAGGGAAGCCAATAAATCCGGTGTGCGGTATTACCGCCTGAAAATAGTGGACAATGACGGCAGCAGTCATTATTCCGTCATACGCCCGGTTGTATTCAACGAAGATATCAGTTGGGCCGTAACGCCCAATCCTTCCGGCGGTCATTTCAACCTGATCTGCCAGGCCGGAACGGGTGAAACCATCTCCGTAAAAGTGTATGATAACCAGGGGCGGGTAGTATTCCGGAAGGATAACCCGGCCACCGGGTTTGTGCAAAAGTTAAGCATTGACCTGAAAGGACCGGCCTTTCCGTCGGGAGTTTATTTGCTGGAAACCGGGGTGGGGGATCAGCGAAACGTTTTTAAGCTGGTGAAGCAATAAGAGAAGCTGCGAGCCATGAGCGGTGAGTTGCGAGCTGTGAGCTACGAGCAGGAGCCCGTGAAAAAGAGTTTATACGCCAACCTGGTTGAAGTCTGGCACTAATCT
>JBBIGW010000047.1:0-23146 GCA_037447355.1 Bacteroidia bacterium
CCAGCTTTTCAAAATCCGGTGCATACTGGTTCTTTTCTTTCAGGGTATAGTCCACACATTTCCCGCCGGCCAGTTTTACGGCACTGCGGTAAGTGGGATAGCCTGGGTTGGGCAGCAGCACTTCATCTCCTTTATCAAGATAGGTCATGCAGATATGCATGATCCCTTCCTTGCTTCCGATCAGCGGAAGGATCTCGGTATCCGGGTTCAGCTCCACGTTGTACCATTGCTTATACCAATCACTGATTGCTTTTCGCAATACGGGTGAGCCTTTGTACGACTGGTAAGCATGCACATTCGGTTTTGCCGATTCTTCCTGCAATACCCGGATCACCTCCGGGTGCGGGGGCTGGTCCGGGCTGCCGATACCCAGGTTGATTATATTCTTTCCCTGCTTATTCAGTTCGTCAATCTCCCGCAACTTTTGGGAAAAATAATACTCCCCGATTCCTTCCAGTCTTTTAGCAACTTTCATTTTTATTTATTTAACTCTTTTACTTATTGATCTTACTATTGAAATGACTACGACTATTGACCTCCCACTCCCCGAAGAATTTGGTGACCCCTTCATTTTCTAACTGTTTCTTAGAAGGCCCCATTCACCATTCACCACCCCTACTTCCTACTCCCTACTCCCTACTCCCTATTTCCATAGTCCCCGTTTATATACCCCATACACTTTAATCGCTTCCGTCAGCGGCTTTATCGATTTCATCACTTCATCAAACTGGTCCTGCGTATCAAACTCCATATCGGCATGAAACGCATATTTAAATTCAGAACCCGGGATCGGGAAACTTTGCAACTTACTGAGATTGATCCCCCCTTCTGAAATCCGGGTCAGTACCCTGGCCAGGCTACCCCGGGAATGGTCCGTATGAAAAGTGACGGATGCTTTATCGGCCGCTTCCACAAGCTGTACCGTTTCTTCCCGCTGCAGCATCAGGAAACGGGTATAATTATTTTTCAGGCTCTGGATATTGGGAGCCAGCACATCCAGTTCATATAATTCAGCGGCAAGTTTGCTGGCAATAGCGGCCATATGCTTGCTCTTGTGCTGGTGAATATGACGGGCACTGAGCGCGGTATCATCAGATTCCACCAGTTTCCATTTGAATTTGTCCAGGAAATCATAGCATTGCTGCAAGGCCATAGTATGGGAATGCACTTCTTTAATATCTTCCAGCCGCACCCCGCGGTTCACCAGCAGGTTTTGCCGGATCTGCAAATACACTTCCCCTACAATCTTCAGGTTACTTTTCTGAAGGAGATTGTAATTCGGCAGGATGCTGCCGGCTATTGAATTCTCAATGGCCATCACTCCGCCATCGCTTTCCTTCTTACTGGAAGCGATACGAACTACTTCCCGGAAAGTATCGCAGGGAATCACGTTCACTTCTTTTCCATGGAATAATTGCGCCGCCACCTGGTGAAAGCTGCCCTCATACCCTTGTATCGAAACCCGTTTATTCATATTCAATCTTTACCTGTTCTTTAATAATATCATTTCTGTTATCGTTCTTTCAGCCGCTCCCCGCCTAAGTTGGGTGATGCAGGTTTAAAACAAGAATCCCGGCCGTTTGGCCGGGATTCTTTATGTTGATGTTTCTTAGTTGTTCCTTTTCATTTCAACAAAAGCACTCCCGGCCTCTTTCCAAAAAAGAAGTAATAAAAATAGTAACCAAAATATGCTTTCATTTCCGTCATGGGACAAAAATAGGTTTTGCGGTTGTTATAACCAACAACTCAATCAAATTAATTTCTTCTGCCACCGCTTTCGGCATCATTCATCCGGATCTTCCGGCCCCTGTAGTTCTTGCCATCGATCGCTTTGATCATTTTTTTGGCAGCCCCGGGTTCTATTTCCACCCAGCTGTTCATCTCTTTCATGTCGATTCTTCCCAGGACATCCTTCTTCAGATCGCTCATATCCAGGATGAACTGGAGAAAACTGGCTTTGTAAAAACCATCCTTTGTTCCCAGGTTCACAAACAAACGTTGATATGAACCGGCATTCCCGCCGAATTTTCTTCCCTGTGTATCTCTTCCCTGGAAACGGTCGGCGCCTCTTTCGCCCTTGTCCCCCCTTTTACCGGCATCCCGCATATTCAGATCCGCTGCGTTCTCATAATATTTCAGGAAGCGGTCGAATTCCAGGGCCGCCACCCGTTGCAGGATCTCTTCCTTTTCCACTTCGGCAAATTTTTCCCGCAGGATGGGCAGGTAGGTTTCATACTCCCCATGACTGATATCCGCTGCCAGCATTTTATCAATAAAAGAGAAAAACTGCTTGCGGCATACATCTTTACCGCTCGGGATATCCATCTTGTGTACCCGGGTATTCACCAGCTTCTCGATCTGTCGCAGCCGGTAGACTTCCTTGGGCGTTACGATCGAAACAGAAACACCGCTGTTGCCGGCCCGGCCGGTACGGCCGCTGCGGTGTGTATATACTTCCACATCATCAGGCAATTCATAATTGATCACATGCGTGATCCCCTGTACGTCGATACCACGGGCAGCCACATCGGTTGCCACCAGCAGTTTCACACTGCGGTCCCGGAATAGGCCCATCACTTTATCCCGTTGCTGCTGGGTCAGGTCGCCGTGGATCGCGTCAATATCATATCCCTCGCGGGTCAGTTTTTCCGCGATATCCTGGGTATCAGCCTTGGTACGGGCAAATACAATTCCGTACAAACCCGGATTAAAATCAATGATCCGTTTTAATACTTCATATCGATTATGATGCTGGGTCATGTAATACTGGTGATCAATATTGACATTCCCTTCATTTACTTTCCCGATTGTGATCTCAAAAGGTTTGTCCATGTACCGCTTGCTTACCTGGCGGATCTCCGAAGGCATGGTGGCGCTGAATAACCAGGTACTCTGCCGGTTCGGTGTGTTCTTCAGGATGAACTCGATATCCTCCTTAAAACCCATGTTCAGCATCTCGTCCGCCTCATCGAGTACCACGTAATGAATTTTTTCCAGGTTGATCGCCTTTCTTTCGATCAGGTCGATCAGCCGGCCGGGAGTAGCCACCACGATATGGCTTCCTTTCCGCAGGTCGCGGATCTGCAGGCTGATGGAGGTACCCCCATAAACAGCAGTAACGGCAACGGCCGCTTTTTTACTTTTGAATTTTTCCAGGTCGCTGGTGATCTGCAGGCAGAGTTCCCGGGTGGGGCAAACGATCAGGGCCTGGGGAAAACGGTCTTCCTTATTAATTAACTGGAGCAGGGGCAAACCAAACGCCGCTGTTTTTCCGGTTCCGGTCTGGGCCAGGCCGATAAAATCCTTGGTTCCCTGGAGCAGTACCGGGATGGCTTTTTCCTGTATAGGGGTGGGCTGGGTAAATCCTAATACCTGGATGGACTGGAGCAGACCTTCTTCAATACCCAGTTCTTGAAATTTGTTCACTTGATAATAATGTTTGATAAATAAAGCGCAAAGGTAAGTTTAAGAGAGAGTCCGGAAGTCGGAAAAGTCCGAAAGACGGGTCCAAAAGTCCGAAAAGTCAGAAAGTCCGGAAGAAAAGTCTTCAAATCAGGAAAAACTATACAGATAGCGGAGTCATTCTTCCGGACTTACGGTCTTACGGACTTTCCGACTAACATCAAAAAGAAAGCCGCCCCATAGTCCGGGACGGCCTCCAGTGATTTGCTTGCCAGCGAAATTACTTCTTAGCAGCAGTGTCAACTTTAGCAGCTGTGTCAACTTTAGCAGCTGTGTCAACTTTAGCAGCAGTATCAACTTTAGCAGCAGTATCAACAGTAGCAGCTGCAGTATCAGTTGCAGGCTTAGAATCAGAACTGTTGTTACAAGCTACAGCGAAAGAAGCGATAGCTACGATGGCCAGGAATTTCTTCATTTTCAATGATTTTTTTGTGTTGTTTGAAATATTTCGCTTTTTATACCCAAAACGGGAAAAGGTAACCCGGTTTTTTTTAATATTTTTTTTCAGGTGGCTAAGGGTTACTATTTTTAAAAAACAGTATTAAATAAGGGAATGTGAAACAAGAGATTAACGAAAAGCCCCTCCTGAAAGGATTAGCTATAAACGACAAAAAAGCCGTTGAAACCATTTACCGGGAGAACTATAATATGGTTCAGTCCCTGATAATCAACAACAACGGTTCGGCAGATGACGCGAAAGACATATTCCAGGAAGCGATGATCGTTTTATACGAGAAAGTGCGCTCCGGGACTTTTGAGCTGAACTGCCAGATCAAAACTTACCTATATTCTGTAAGTAAAAGATTGTGGCTCAAAAGGTTACAACAATTAAACCGGTACGCACCCCCTATTGAAGACCCTGAATCCACCGTATCCGTAGATGAAGAGATCGATGATCATGAGAAGAGAGACGCCGAGTTTGAAATGATGAATAAAGCCATCAGCAGCCTGGGAGAACCCTGCAAAAGCCTGTTAGAAGCTTATTATTTGCAAAAACAGAATATGCAGGTCATTGCCGCCAGTTTTGGGTACACCAATGCGGACAATGCAAAAAACCAGAAGTACAAGTGCCTGATGCGGTTGAAGAAAATATTTTTTGCTCACTATAAAAACGAGAACGGACATGGGTGATATTAAAGTATTAGAGGCGGTGGAACGCTATATCCGTGGGGAAATGAATCCTGACGAACGCCTGCATTTCGAAAACCTGCGCAAGACCAATGCGGAGATCGATCAGCTGGTGGTGGAGCATACTTTATTCCTCCAGCAGATGAACCGTTTCGGGGAATGGCAGAAATTCCGCGGCACCCTGCATGAAGTGCATACCGACCTCGCCGAACAGGGAAAAATCAATTCTGCCCGGCTAACCGGCAAATCCAAAGTGATCTATCTCTGGAAGAGATACAAACGGGTGGCCGCTATTGCCGCGTCCATTGCCGGTATCACCACCCTGACCATCAGCGCCCTGGTATGGTCCATTACACCGCAGACTCCTGCCAGCGAGATCGAAAAGCTCAAAGGTGAGATTTACAGCATCAAGACCAAGACCTCCCAGACCGATAAGGAATTAAACAAAGTAAAGAACAGTATCAATAATTCCGATAATACCATTATTTATAAAACAGGGGGTACTGGTTTCATTATTGATGCCAAAGGCTACCTCGTTACCAATGCACACGTAGTGGAAGGGGCCCATAATATTGCGATCCAGAACAATAAAGGTGAATTTACCGCGCGGGTGGTTTATATGGACCCGCTGAAAGATATCGCCATCCTCAAAATCGAAGACGAAAACTTCAAACCATTCACTTCGGTTCCCTATGCCATCAGCAAAACCGAAAGCAGGCTGGCCGAACCGATCTTCACCCTGGGTTTCCCCCGGAATGATGTGGTGGTGTATGGCCAGGGATACCTGAGCGCCAAGACCGGGTTCAACGGGGATACCCTCAGTTGCCAGCTGGATTTGGCCGCCAACAGGGGAAACAGCGGGAGCCCGATCCTGAACAAGAAAGGCGAGGTCATCGGTATCCTCAACGGGCGCCTGAAAAACGCGGAAGGATTTACCTATGCCATCCAGGGCAAGCATATTTATAAAGTACTGGACGAGCTGAAAATGAAAAAAGACAGCTCTTTCCAAAAAGTAAAAATACCCGCCAAGTCCACCCTTGCCGGTCTCGACTTCCAGCAACAGGTGGAAAAAGTGGAAGACTATGTATTCATGGTGAAAGTGAACTAAACGATTTACCCCTATAGAAAAAAGGCTGTCTCAACAACGAGACAGCTTTTTTTTATTTATCCAGGAACAACCTTCCTCAATTAATTACTGTTATGCTAAGCTGAAAAGTTCGTGCCCGGGAATTACTGTAAACTTTGATACCTGTAATGAACATTGAATGAATGGGCCCGCAACCTGCCACGTCATTGCGAGAGCGAAATCGCAACGCGCAGCTCATAGCCCGTAACCCGAAGCTAATTTTGTATCCATCAAAACTTAGTTAGCCTCCCCTGCCTTGTTATCCCCAAAGACTGGTCGGGTATTCTCCCTGTTCAATCAGGGTATGCAGGCTCTTCTCCACATAGGGAGCATCCTCTTTATAGGTAACCCCGAACCAAAGGGCAGAGGTAGGTATGATTTCCACTTTCCCTCCCTCCTTAATAAACTGGTCAGCCACGATTGGAATGAAGAATTCAGATTTCAGTTCCTGGCCACGCTGTTGCAGAAACGAGAGGAACAACTGCTGTGTATAGTCGAAAAAGGAAGGATCAAAGCACCAGAAATTCATGGATACCCTCGATTCAACGGGTATTTCCCGGGGCTCCAGCCCGTCTTCACAAATGATCTTACCGTCTTTCTTTGCTATATTGATACGCTCGGTGATCGAGGCCAGGTTACCCTGCTCGTCCAGCCCGCATACCCCCCGGTTCACCGTGCCATGGTCCGACAATGTGCGCAGCAGGTCATACCCCACAATCGCATACCGGTTCTCATTACAGGCTCCTTTCAGAAAGTCCGCTGCCTGCACAAACGCATCGCGACCATAAAAATCATCCGCATTGATCACGGCAAAAGGTTCCTTTACCACTTCCCGGGCACAAAGTACCGCATGGGCTGTTCCCCAGGGCTTGGTACGGTCCGCCGCCGCCTTATACCCGTCGGTATAAGAATCCATTTCCTGGTACACATAGTCAATGGCGATTTTTCCCTTCAGCCTCGGCTCAAAAATGGTTTTAAAATTCCCCGCAAATTCTTCCCGGATAATGAATACCACTTTGCCAAAGCCGGCCCGGATGGCATCATAAATAGAATAATCCATAATAGTTTCACCGGAAGGGCCAAATCCCTGTACCTGTTTCATACTGCCATAACGGGAAGCCATGCCTGCCGCCAAAATAACCAGAGTAGGTTTCATCGTTTCAATAAGTTTTACCCCGCGAATTTAATCTAATTTCGTCAAGACATTCATCCGCATGCAAGATATAAATCCGGGCGGGATAACCATCGATCCTGTTCCCCTTCCTGTTTTTACTGAAAAGGAACTGACCGTTTCCATGCTGCGGCTCGACCGGTTGCACCCGGTCATCTCCGGGAACAAATGGTTCAAACTCCGTTTTTACCTGGAGGAAGCCCGCACGCAGGGGAAAAAAACATTACTCACTTTCGGGGGAGCCTGGTCCAACCATATCCATGCCACCGCAGCAGCCTGCCGTATCCACCACCTGAATGCCATCGGGATCATCCGCGGGGAAGAAGCAGCTGAGTTGTCAGCGACCCTCCGCCAGGCCCGTGAAATGGGAATGCAGCTTCACTTTATCAGCCGCGAACAATACAGGGAAAAGAAAATACCAGGTGATATAGATACCGCTGACTGCGTGATTGTGGGCGAAGGAGGTTACGGGATAAAAGGAGCCGCCGGGGCAGCCACGATCCTGGATCATGCTAACCCCGCTGCCTATACGCATATCTGTTGCGCCATGGGTACGGGAACCATGCTGGCCGGGATCATGAACCGCGCCCCGGCCGGGATCGTTTCTCTCGGTATCAGTGTACTCAAAAATAATCCTGCATTATGCCGCCAGGTCAAAGCCTTGCTGGTGAACCCGGAGCAGGATCCCGTGATCTTCCATGAATTTCACTTTGGCGGATATGCCAAAAAGACTCCCGGGCTGATTCAGTTTATGAATGATTTCTACGGGCATACAGCGATCCCCACTGATTTTGTGTACACGGGTAAACTTTGTTACGCTATTGCAGCGCTGGCGGCGAAGAACCACTTTCCTCCCGGGAGTAAAATCCTGCTGATCCACAGCGGGGGCTTACAGGGCAACCGCTCGCTGGACAAGGGAACGTTAATATTCTGAATTTTCTGAACCACTCCCCTATCTTTGTTTTTTACGGACAAAAAGCCCTGGTCCTTTTGCATTCTTACAATATGAAAAAACTGGCCCTCTTTTTTTCCTTCTTCCTGGTTGCTTCTTCCGGCAATCATGCCTTTTCGCAGGATACCCTGCCCGGTTTTTCGCTGAAGAACGTGGGCAAAAACAGGATCGTGATCAGTTGGGTCAATCCTTTTCATGAAATCCGGCAGCTGAGTATCCAGCGTTCAGCCGACAGCCTGAAAGGCTATAAGACCATTCTTACTATGGCAGACCCCACTACCGCACAGAACGGATACGTGGATAGTAAGGCGCCCAACGTTCAGCAGTTTTACCGTCTTTATATCATGCTCGAAGGGGGCCGCTATCTTTTCAGTGCCTCCAAAAAACCGGTGGCGGATAGTTTTGTTGCGAGACATCCCGGGACCAGGCCGGTGGTTGACTCCCTGTTGCGGGTGGATTCCATCACCCGCGTAAGCCCGGTCGTGATCCGGCTTGACAATTTCCAGACCGGTGATTCGGCCACCCTTCCCAATGCCGTAACCATTAAGAACCGGCCAACCGCATTCGTGCCTTCCCTTTATGTATATACCAATAAAGACGGCTATGTAAAAGTAAGCCTGCCCGGGGAAGGAAAAGATCACAAATACTCCATCAAATTCTTTGAAGAAGATGAAACCCTGCTCTTTGAGTTAAAAGATATCAAAGAAAATAATTTTAAAATTGACAAGGCCAGTTTCTATCATGCAGGCTGGTTCCGCTTCGAGATCTACGAGGACGGGAAATTGCTGGAAAAACACAAATTCTTTTTAGAGAAGGATTTCTGAGACCAGTTCCGCGTTAAATATTTTTTCAAAATTCTTTTTTACTTTCCCTTTTACTTCTTCCATGTCAAGGGAACGACCCAGTTCTTTTTCCAGGGAAGTCACCTGCTTGTTCACGATCCCGCAGGGAATGATATGATTAAAATACGAAAGGTCCGTATTGACATTAAAAGCAAACCCGTGCATCGTAACCCAGCGGCTGCAACGAACCCCGATAGCACAGATCTTCCTTTCCTGGCCGGGTATATCCGGGTCAATCCAGACCCCGGTCTCCCCGGTTGAACGATCTCCTTTGATCCCGTACTCCGCCAGGGTCAGGATCATGACTTCCTCGATATTCCGAAGATATTTCCCGATATCCGTATAAAATTTTTCCAGGTCAAGGATCGGGTACCCAACGATCTGACCGGGTCCGTGAAAAGTGATATCTCCTCCCCGGTTGGTATGGAAGAATTCTATATGACTGGCCGCTAATTCCTCCTCACTCAGGAGTACATTGTCCTTGTTCCCGCTCTTTCCCAGTGTATATACAAGAGGATGCTCGACAAAAAAAAGATAATGCGCGGTTGCAGGCAAACCGGTACCGGATTTTCTCCGGACATTTTCCTTCAGCAGGGATTCCTGCAAGTCCCAGGCGGCCTGGTATTCCATCCGGCCGAGGTCCCTGAATATGATTGGTTGTTTCTCCATCTGTAAAAAGCAAATTTACCAACAAAAATCCATCCGTTACCTTTGCCGGCTATGCAGGACGAACAGGACAAAACGATACCCGATTCAAACGACAGCAGCGATGAACTGTACGAACGGTTCGCCCTTACCATCGATAAGGGACAGGAACCCCTGCGCATTGACAAGTTCCTGGCCAACCGGATCGAAGGCGCCACCCGGAATAAACTGCAACAGGCCATGAACCATGGAATGGTGCTGGTAAACGGGGCACCCGTCAAACCCAATTACAAAGTGAAACCCCAGGATCAAATCGTGATCTACTCCGACCTGAGTCCTGATGAAACCGATGTGGTACCGGAGAAAATGGACCTGGATATTGTGTACGAGGATGCGGACCTGATGGTGATCAACAAACCCGCCGGTATGGTGGTGCATCCCGGCAGCGGGAATTACAGCGGGACCCTGCTCAACGGGGTGTCCTATTACCTGCAGCAGCAAAATCCCAACTTAACAGAAGAACTCCTGCCCCGGTTTGGCCTGGTGCACCGGATCGATAAGAATACCAGCGGGCTGCTGGTACTGGCCAAAAGCGATAAAGCCATGCGGGTGCTGGCCAAACAGTTCTTTGACCATAGTGTGAAAAGAAAGTACCTGGCCCTGGTATGGGGAGATATGGAAAAAGACAGCGGCACGATCATCGCCCATGTGGGCCGTCACCTTCGCTTCCGGAAACTTTTTGAAGCCTATCCCGAGGGCGATCACGGAAAAGATGCCATCACCCATTATAATGTCTTAGAACGCTTCGGCTATGTGACCCTGGTACAATGTGTGCTGGAAACAGGACGAACCCACCAGATCCGCGTACACATGAAGCATATCGGCCATCCCCTGTTCTGCGATGATTTTTACGGTGGTGATAAAATAGTAAAGGGGACAATCTACACCCGGTACAAACAATTTGTCGAAAACTGTTTTGAACTCTGTCCCCGCCAGGCACTGCATGCCAAAACGCTGGGCTTCGTCCACCCGGCAACCGGGGAGGAAATGCATTTTGAATCGGAATTACCCGCTGATATGGAAAAAGTGATTGACAAATGGAGAAAGTATGCGGTGAGAGGTTGACGGGTTGAAAAGTTGACCGGTTGACAAGGGACGTACTAAGAAAACCACTTTGTCGACCTGTTAACCTGCTGACTTATCAGCCTTACTTAAAATCAAACAAGGTCGCCGTAAATAACCCCCGCTCCCTTTTTTTAAACGCTACGTCCCAGTTGCCGATATAACGAAGGAGTTTCGGTACAAGATAGTCACCCACTTTGGTCATCTCCACTTCCATGTGCACATCAAAATCATAGACGCCCGCATTGTAACTCATATCGTAATTGCGGGCCATCACTTCCATCGTGCGGGTATTGAACCAGGTGATCATATTGTCAATGACGATCTTGTCCTTCTTCCCGCCCAGGTCTTCTTTGGCTTTGATGGTAAAAACATAACAGGACTGTCCCTCGTAATCCCCGTAGTCAATGATAAAATCATAGTATTCCGCCCGGTCCGGGTCGAAGATGTCGATCTTGTCTCCTATAAAGGGAATACCCGGAATCTTTTTACCGGGGTTGAAGAAAAGCATTTTCAGCTGTTGTTTGTGCCTGGCCATGCCGCTATAGGAGCGTGGGTTGAAATCAGTTCCCTTAACGATATTGCTTTCCCCGCAAACGGAACCTTTTGTAAAGAACAGGCCGGCATATAATTCGGCTGTGTAATAATTATACTGGTGATCGCTGTCGTAAAAATCCCCGCTGGAATTCTCTGTCAGCACCTCCATGGTCCGGCAGCCATTCGACCTGGTTTGTTTCGTCTTGCTCATCAGGGCGGCCTGTATCCGGCCCTTTTTATCCTTTACCCGGATATCGTTCCAGGAAGTAAACCCCAGCACATGCAGGTTGCGGAAGGCTTTGTAGAATGTAGTGTCGTTCTTTACCTGGTTGATAAACCGCGCCACGTTCAGGTCACTGCGGACGATCACTTCGGAGAGACTGACCATCTTCGCCAGCCGCTGGTTATCCAGGGAGTCTTCATTCTCCTGGGCGCTGGCGCAATAAGCGGTAAGAATAAGGAGTGATAAGGTGAGCCGTTTCTTCATGGGATTATCCGGGGAACATCATCTTGTAATCCACATTCACTTTCCCTTTTGAAATATCGTTGAGTTTCCCCTTCATTAGTTTCCTTTTCAGCGGCGAGATATGATCAATGAACAGTTTTCCCTCAATATGGTCATACTCGTGCAGGATCACCCGGGCCGTGAGTCCCTCAAATGTGGCCCGGTGGGGCTGGAAATGTTCGTCCATATAATCCAGGGTAACGGTTTCGTGCCGGTAAATGTCCTCCCGGATCTTGGGGATACTCAGGCAGCCTTCGTTATAGGACCACTCTTCCCCATCCAGTTCTATGATCTGTGCATTGATAAAAACCGATTTCATGCCCGGTGTATCGGGGTATTCCTTTTGCTCCTCTTCATTCATGCCGGCAAACATCTGCTGGGTATCCACCACAAAAAGCCGGATATCCCGGTTTACCTGGGGAGCCGCCAGTCCCACCCCGCTACTGGCATACATAGTTTCCCACATATCCTCAATGAATTTGTCCAGCTGCGGGTAGTCCGCATCAATATCTTCTGCCACTTTCCGCAGTACCGGATGGCCGTATGCGACGATCGGTAAAATCATGGGGCAAAATTACTGAAAAAAAAGAACCAAGAAGCCAAGACACCAAGATCCAAAGAAGGTCCAAAACGCAAAAGTCAAAAAATGACCAAATTTCAAATTCAAAAACCTCCTGAGAAATGCTGTCAAATTAAAAGGATAAATTACTTCCAAGTACTATCTCCCACTCACCACCTCAACCCTCAACTCCCTACATCCCCCTCAAATATTCCTGAAGCATAATCGTAGCTGCGATCTCATCCACCAGCGCCTTGTTCCTCCTTTCTTTCTTTTTCAATCCCATTTCCAGCATCGCATCCTTCGCCATTTTTGAAGTGTACCGTTCGTCCACTTTTTTGACCGGCATCAAGGGAAAGTTTTTCTGAAGATCTTTAATGCATTTCTCCACCAGCGGGGTGGCATGTGTGTCTGTATCGTCCCAGTTTTTGGGCTCGCCGATCAGTATCAGTTCAACAGGTTCCCGGGCAAAATAGTCTTTCAGGAAGGGGATCAGTGTTTTTGATTCAACGGTAGTGAGTCCCGTGGCAATGATTTGCAGAGGATCGGTTACAGCTATACCGGTCCGCCTGCCTCCATAGTCGATACAAATGATTCTTGCCAAAGGAGTTTATTTATTGATGAACATATCTGCGATCACAAAGATGGCGAAAACCACGGAAGCAATACCATTGGCGGTCATAAAAGCCAGGTTCACCCTTTTGAGGTCATTGGGTTTTACAATTGAATGCTGATATACCAGCATGCCCGTAAAGACCAGCACTCCGAGCCAGTACAACCAGCCGAATTGCCCGTATACCCCGGCATATACCACGGTTGCTGCACTCAGCAGGTGCAGGAACTCAGAGACCAGGAGTGCTTTCCCTTTACCCAGCCAGGCCGGAATGGAATAGAGTTGCTGCGACTTATCAAACTCCTCGTCCTGCAGCGCATAGATAATATCAAAACCGCTGACCCAGAAAATAACAGCAAGTGAAAAAAGGATGGGCAACAAAGCAAACTGCCCGGTAACAGCGAGGTAGGCCCCGATCGGTGCCAGTGAAAGCCCCAGTCCCAGTACCAGGTGACACAGCGGGGTGAACCGCTTGGTATAACTGTAGCCCAATACCACCCCCAGCGCGACAGGTGATAAATAAAAACAAATCGAATTAATAAACCAGGTGCAGGCAATGAATAAAATACAACTGAAGATCGTAAACACAAGCGCATTCGTTGGTGTAATAACCCCTGCCGGAATTTCCCGTACAGCCGTTCTGGGGTTCTTTGCATCAAAATGACGGTCGAGGTAACGGTTGAAGGCCATGGCCGCACTACGGGCCAGGATCATACAGAGAAGAACGAATATGAATTTTATTAATAGCTCCTTCCATGGAAATAATGGCGGGAAAATCGCAGTATGCCAGCCTGGAACAACTGAAGTGCTTTCAAAAATGGCAAGAAAAAATCCTATCAGCGCAAAAGGCATCGCGAAAATGGTATGGGAGAACTTGATAAGACTTAAATAGCTTTTTACTCTGGTCATGAATGTTCAATTCTCAATGTTCAATTTTCAATTGGAAGAAGATATACGGGTACGGACCAATTCCCAGAGTACCACCCCGGCAGCCGTAGCAATATTCAACGAATGCTTCATCCCCAACTGGGGAATTTCGAGGCAGCCATCACATAAGGCAATGGTGGACTGCTCCACGCCCGTAACTTCATTGCCAAATACCACCGCGATTTTTTCCCCCGGCTCAAAGCCAATCGCGTTCAGTTTATAACTTCCCTCTGCCTGTTCGGCGGCATACACATTAAATCCTTCCTTTCTTAATTCAGCAATCGCTTCCGCCGTTGTCCTGAAATATTTCCAGTCCACCGTTTCCTCTGCCCCCAGGGCCGTCTTCTTAACTTCTTTATGCGGGGGCTTTGCAGAATAGCCAATAATATAAATGGCCTGCACCAGGAAGGCATCGGAGGTACGGAATACACTGCCCACATTATAGGCACTACGGATATTTTCCAGCACGATGATGATGGGTGTTTTTTCGGAAGCCTTGAACTCCTCCACTGATTTTCGTCCCAGTTCGGCCATGCTCAGTTTTCGCATGGCGCAAAGTTAAGCGCTGGGCGCTTTATTGCTTAAGCAGCTTTTGGATTCCTTTTTCCCCGCTGTCCGCCTGGTACGAAAGAATATAGATCCCCGGTGACCATTGCCCCGCAGCCACCGGTATATAATTCTCCCCGTAATGGAGATTACAGGCCTGGCTGAGCATCGTACGTCCCATGGCATCGGTAATCCGGACCAAGACTTTCTGCACCAAACTTGATTTGATATCCAGTGTCAGGCTGCTGCCCACGGGGTTGGGATAAAAATGAGCAATAATGGAACTTGTCTCGGAAGCCGGGTAATCATAACAGGGACCGGCATTGGGAATATTCGAACTGATCCAGCTGATCCGGGCCGATACCCACTCCTTCAGGGCGCTGATCTCACCCGCGTAACTGGTGGGAATGGGCTGGGGATTGGGCCAGATATATTGTCCCAGTACCGGCCAGCGCTGGAAATGCCGTTGTTGTGCCTCAGCCGTAAGGGTAACAATGGAATCGATGAGATTATAGATGCGGCTATCACTCAGGCTGCCCTGCCTTACCTGTTTCCAGCGGCAGCGCAAGTTGGACTGGAAAGCCGAATCCTTTTCAAACTGGTACCACCAGAAAGGGATCTGCCAGTAATCCTGCGGGCAATCTTTGTTAAAGTGATAGGCCCAGCCACTGGTCTCAGCCCCCTTACAGTAATTCGCATTCCGGAAAGCCAGGTCATAATCCCATACCGGCCCGGCAACGATCTTCCCTCCCTTGCTCTGGCGGTCTTTATTAAAATAGGCGCTCAGGCGGTAGCTGTCCACATTGCGGCTTACTTCATTTACGATCAAATAGTCAATAAAGGAGGCCTCATCGGCAAAACGTCTCCAGCCATTTTGCTTGTCCTGGTACTGGTCGCCGTTCAATGCAGCTTCAAAACTGTCCACATAGTTCTTGAGGTAATTTTGCTGGGCCGCAACGATTGAGCTGAGTTTGGGATACACATACGCAAACCGTATATTCTGTCCGTTGGTGCCATAGGGCGGATACACGGATGAATACCAGGCATCGGCTTCCTTATCAATAGAAAAAATATAACCCCCTGTTACCGCATCCCCGCTTACATCAGCAGCCCCGATCTTGCTAACCGGTACCCGGCCACTGCCCCTTTTGATCTTTTCCATGAACACATAAATGCCCTTGTAATCTCCATTAACCACGACTTCCACAAAGCGGCAGTTCGCGGCCCAGTGCCCCAGTTCCCTTGACATCGTGTACGCCAGGAAATTCCGCATTAATGTTTTATCCGTATACGGCGCATACAATACCCAGTCACTTTCTTTGGGTAAACCAAAGAGGGATTTATCCAGTGAATTCCCGGAATTATCCCATAATTCAATGCTGTACGACTTCATCGGGAACATCTGCGAAGACTGGCCCCGGATCTCAATTCCGATCTTGCCATTATAATGATTAAAGGGATCGGTCATCGCATTCCGCACCCCTTCCCCGTTATAAATAATTCCCATATCGGCGGTGATCTTGGGATCATCCACGATCTCCTGTCCGTTGGTATTAATAACAATAATGGGAAGATTGGAAGAGTTCAGGGTTTGCCCGGAAACAACTGCAGCCAGCAAGCTGCAAATAACCGGCAGGAAGAGCCTTTTCATAATGGCGGTTAAGAGAATAAAGGTAGTTCTTTTTAACCCTCACAGTGGACAAAATACGTGCAGCAGCTGTTAAGGCTGCTGCATGTTGAGATATATTATCAGCTTTTATTATACTACTTCAGGTTGACAATTTTCTTGTCTTTGGGATACTTCACGCTATAACTGAACCGGACCTTCCGGCTCTCTCCGGGTTTCAGGTCAATTTTCCAGGTCAGAACCCCGGTTTCGGGATTGACCATGGCATCACTGCCGTCCTCCAGTTTTACTTCCACTTCTTTGATCGTACTCAGCGGAAACTGGTCTTTCAGCAACAGGTTCACATCCGTCACCTTATTATTTTTCACGATGATCTCATAGGTAAATACCTGTTTGGTATTTCCCCCACTGGTTTTAAGACTGCTGAGTTCCCTGACCAGGGAGCGCTTAACCGCGACCCGCCGGTCACGGCCGAGCGAAAGATTCAGGGTATCCGCGGTACTGTTCGGATCGATCACCGACTTCCCGATATAGGTATCATCCATAACGATATTCGCATCACCGGGCAACAGGTCCAGGTTTTGCCAGTCGGCCACTTCGGCCAGCAAATAAGCATCCTTGTCCATCCGCGGCACCGCGTAATTCTTCAGGTTACAGGAAATCTCCTGGTCGCGGATCGTTACACTGTTCAGCTGGCCATCACTGGCGATATCATAAGGCAGATCAATTTCGAAACTCGTATTCAGTTGCCCCTGGGTGAGGCTGGTATATTGTTGCAGGGTACTTGGATCCACATTGGGTTCGATCTGCTTCTTTATTCTCATCTGACCATATCCGGTTACAACAACCTCTTCCGCCATTGCTTTATCATCTTCATAAGATTGTATCATATTACGGCTGGCATTCCCCTGCATCGCCCTTCTCTGCAGGTCTGTATAAATGCCGGGAACATACAACTGGAGATACCAGGGAGTCAGTACGGGAGTTGTTACTCCGAAATTCGGCGTACCGGTGCTCAGGGTCAGTTTGGTTTTTTTCCAGTCAATACCGGTGGTTTGCGTCAGCGAAGCTTTGTACACCAGTTTAACTTTATTGGTCTTTGAGTTGACCCGTACATCATAAAGGGCCACCCATCCCGCATTATTCGTGTAATAAGACAACTGGATGGGTATCTCCCCGGCTTTCTTGCACATCACCTGCAGGAATACCTGGCCATACGCCCGTTGCTTTACCGGTATTACGGCTGTCAGTACCGCGATTTTTTTCCGGATCTCACCAATCTGTATATTCAGCTGACTGATCAACTGCCGGTTATTATAAATACTGTTCTTTAATTTTTCAATCCTTGCTGTATAGTAGTCCACCAGTTTCAGCAATTCACTGCTGCTAAGGGTCCGGTCCCCGATATTGCCCAGCGTGCTTTCGATCAGGCTACCGGTTTTGGTCAGCACTTCCTGGTCAATCGCGTTGATGTTCTCCAGCCTGCTGATTTCTTTCTGTAAGAGCAGTATGCTGTCTTCCAGCCGTCCGGCTTCCCGGTTCTTTACAACGGGTGGAACGGGTGGGGTATAAACGCTGTACTGCTGCGACAATAATGCAACTTCTTCCGGCACACTTACCTGCAGGCTGTTTATATCCACACTGGTGCTGAGCTGGCTGATTACAATGGTCCTGGTGGAAGGATCCACCTTTAGTTTGGTTTCATGGGTCAGTTCCGCCCCGTACCCAAAATACACGGTGGCATAGTTCATACCGGCATCCGCCCGGACGGTATCGCCGGGATTTACCTGGGCTTGCAGCAGGGCACTGGTAAACAGGAGCCCTGTCAGCTGGATCAAATTCTTCATGGCACTTTATTTTTTCAACAGATGCAGAAAGGGAAAATCTTACATAAACAGTTCCTTATTTTTGCCGCTACCTGTTCCGCCACCGGCAATTCCGGGCAGATCTACCGACTATGGCAAAATCAGCTGGTTCCGATACACCCATGATGCAGCAGCACCGGGCTATTAAGCAGAAATACCCGGATGCTATCCTTTTGTTCAGGGTTGGCGATTTTTACGAAACCTTCGGACAGGATGCGGTACTGGCCTCGCAGATACTCGGCATCACCCTGACCAGGCGGAATAACGGTGCGGCATCGTCCTCCGAACTGGCGGGATTCCCCCATCATGCACTCGATACCTATTTGCATAAACTGGTAAAAGCCGGCCACCGGGTGGCGATCTGCGACCAGCTGGAAGATCCCAAACTGGCCAAGGGAATTGTAAAGCGGGGCGTAACCGATATGGTAACCCCGGGAACCACGGTCAACGATAAGCTGCTAGAACACCACAGCAATAATTTCTTAGCCGCTGTTCATTTTGCAGAACAGGACCAGTTTGGCCTGGCTTTTCTCGATATTTCAACCGGGGAATTTTTTATCGCGGAAGGCGACCGCGAGTATGCAGATAAACTCCTGCAGGGTTTTAAACCCGCGGAAGTGGTGTTTCAGCGCCACCAGCAGAAAAAATTTAAAGAGTATTTCAACAGCAAGGTCTATACCTACACACTGGACGAATGGATTTTTGACGCCGCTTATGCGGAAGATACCCTGCTGAAACATTTCCAGACCCATTCCTTCAAAGGGTTCGGGGTGGAAGAAATGAAAAAAGGACTGACCGCAGCGGGCGCCATTATTCATTATTTAAAAGATACAGAACACCCCAACCTGCAGCATATTGTTTCCCTGCAGCGGATCGACCGGGAAGATTTCCTGTGGATGGATCGCTTTACCATCCGCAACCTGGAACTGGTGCACGGGTCGGCCGAAGGCAATCACACTTTATTGAATGTCCTGGACAATACGGTCTCTCCCATGGGCGCCCGACTGCTGAAGCGCTGGATCGTATTCCCCCTGCGGGATATCCAGAAGATCAACGAACGGCTGGATACGGTTGAATATTTAATAAAAGAACCGGAGTTAAGAAATAAGATCAGCCAGCCCATCAAACAATGCGGGGATATTGAGCGGCTGGTATCCAAGATCCCGCTGAAAAAGATCAACCCCCGGGAAGTGCTGCATCTGGCCCGCGGGCTGAAGCAGGTGGAAACGATCAAGCAACTCTGTCTCTCCTGCTCCAATGAATACCTGAAAAGACTGGGAGATGCCCTGAATCCCTGTCCCTATATCGCGGATAAAATCTTTAAGGAGATCAGCGAAACACCCCCGGCCCTGGCCGCCAAAGGCGGGGTGATCAGCAACGGGATCAGTCCTGAACTTGATGAATTGCGAAATATCGCTTTCAGTGGCAAGGAGTACCTGAGCCGTTTGCAGTTAAAGGAAGCCGAAAGAACCGGCATCGCTTCCCTGAAGATCGGGTTCAATAATGTGTTCGGCTATTACCTGGAAGTCACCAATTCCCAGAAAAACAAAGTGCCCCCGGAATGGATGCGCAAGCAAACCCTGGCCAATGCGGAACGCTATATCACACCTGAATTAAAAGAATATGAGGAGAAGATCACGGGCGCCGAGGAAAAAATACTCCGGATCGAACTGGAACTGTATGAGGCCCTGCTGAATGAATTATCCGATTACCTGGCCCCCGTACAAACCAACGGCAACCTGCTGGCCATTATGGATTGCCTGGCCTGTCACGCCCAGAATGCGATACAGTACCAGTATAAAAAACCGCAACTGCATACCGGGGATGAATGGATCGTGAGAGAAGGCCGGCACCCGGTGATTGAACGGAACCTGCCGGTGGGCGAAGCCTATATCAGCAATGACCTGGAACTGAATAAGACCGAGCAGCAGATCATCATTCTTACGGGCCCCAATATGAGTGGTAAATCGGCCCTGCTGCGGCAAACGGCCCTGATCACCCTGATGGCACATACCGGAAGTTTTGTACCCGCCGCCGAAGCCCGCATTCCCCTGACTGATAAAATATTCACGCGGGTGGGCGCCTCCGATAATTTATCCGGCGGCGAATCCACATTCATGGTGGAAATGAATGAAACCGCTTCGATCATTAATAATATTACCGGCCGCAGCCTGATCCTGCTGGATGAGATCGGCAGGGGCACTTCCACCTACGACGGGATCTCCATTGCCTGGAGTATTGCCGAATACCTGCATAACTCCCTTCACCAGCCGAAAACCCTCTTCGCCACCCACTACCACGAACTGAACGAACTGGAAGAGAAATGCCCGCGGATAAAGAACTACCATATCACCAATAAGGAAGTGGGAAATAAGATCATTTTCCTCCGTAAACTGGCCCGGGGTGGCAGCACCCACAGCTTTGGTATCCATGTGGCGAAAATGGCCGGGATGCCGCTTTCATTGATTGACCGGGCCAATGAGATCCTGAAACAACTGGAAACAAAACATGTGCAGGAGGAAACAGGTGAGGCCCTAAAAAAGATCAGCGGCCCCAAACTCCAGCTGTCGATATTCGATGCACACAGTGAAACCTTTGAGGAAATCCGCCTGCTGCTGGAAGGAACCGATATCAACCGCCTTACCCCGGTAGAGGCCCTGCTGAAACTCCAGGAAATAAAAAATCGCCTGAAATAAACAGTTTACCCACAGGGTCTTAGCTTATTTTGTAAAAAAATTGCTCATTCAAAAAAATCCTTATTTTTACTCCAAATAACGCAACCATGAAATTGATTAAACTAACTGCTTTATCCCTGTTGCTGACCGGGTCACTTTTTATCATCTCCTCCTGCGAATCCGATGCAGAATTAAGAAGGACCTCTGATTACTCCAAAACCGGCATTATGCTTACGGGTGCCAACGAAACGCCGGCCACCCCTACCACGGCTTTGGGCACCCTGGATGTTTCTTATACAAAAAGTTCTAAGATCCTCAGTTATACTATTAACTGGTCCGGCCTTACCGGCCCTGTTACAGCTGCGCATATACATGGCCTGGCGCCCACTGGTTATGCAGCCGGCGTGTTACAAAGCTTCTCTACTTCTGCCATCGTAAAATGCCCGACCGTGAGCAATACCAGCTGCGGTACCTACAAGGGAACTTTATTAGTAGATGGCGTGGTGGTGAAGGAAGACAACCTCCTGAACGGGATGTACTATGTAAACTTACACACCGCTACCTACCCCGCCGGGGAGATCAGGGCACAGATCAGATTTCAATAAAGAACTACTTCGCTATAGTGAACCGCTTCAGCATGTACTGAAGCGGTTTTATTTTACATCAAACCAGACCCGTGCTTCATCATTCCAGTCCCCGTTATAGTTAATTCGCAGTTCCTCCCCCGCCCGGACGGGCCGCACAGTAACAATGCGGATCTGCTGCTGTTCATAATCCATCTCGTACTCGCAGTTGCTTTCATAAGAATGATTATAAACCGGGACATAGCCAAGGGCCATACAACACTGATCCTTCCGCTCCCCCCATTCAAAAATATAATCATGCAGGAGGGTCTGGTCCAGCAGGACCCGTTCTTCCCGGCTCATGACAATGACCGGTGACACTTCAATAGTTACAGCACTGTCTATATCTTCTGCTGTAAAAACACCCCTGCCCCGGCCCGGCGCGGGAGCAATAAATAAAAATGGCAGGACCATATTTCCCCGAATTAAGACGCGAAGTACGTATATTCTGAAAAAACATCCCCAGTTCGTAATTTTGGCCCATGGCATTGGAACTGGAACACTCCTCTTTACCGGAACAGTTTGAAACCCTTATCCGGACGGAAGACCGGCTGAAAATCCGGGATTTCCTGGATGATCAGAATATCAGTGATGTGGCGGACCTGGTGTATGAGTATCCCGAATTCCAGGGCCAGATCATTGCCAACATGTCGGTACACAGGGCCGCCAGTGTATTCAAGATCCTCGACCTGTCCACACAGAAATCAGTAATCCATGACCTCCCGGCCAATACGACTGCCTCCCTGCTGAATGAGCTGCCGGCCGATGACCGTACCGATTTCCTGGAAGAACTGCCCAGCAATGTGGTCAGGGAACTGATCAAATTACTGGATCCCGATGAACGTAAGATCACCCTCTCCCTGCTGGGTTACCCGGAGAACAGTATCGGGAGGCTGATGACCCCCGACTATGTATACGTGTACCCCTGGAATACCATCGGGGAGGTTTTCAGCACCATCCGGAAATTCGGCAAAGACAGCGAAACCATCAATGTCATCTATGTCATCAATGAAAAGGGCGAACTGCTGGATGATATCCGGATCCGTGAATTCATCCTGAACCCGCCGGAAAAGCAGGTGTCCGAACTGATGGATGACCGGTTTATTGCCCTACACCCCGATAATGACCAGGAAACAGCGGCAGAGGTCTTTAAAATGAATAACCGCGTGGCCTTACCCGTAGTCAGTAAAAGCAATAAATTACTGGGGATCGTCACAATTGATGATATCCTCTGGGTAACAGCGGAAGAATTCAGTGAAGACATGCAGAAAATGGGGGGTACGGCCGCACTGAATGAACCCTACCTGGAGATGCCTATTATGAAACTCTTTAAAAAAAGGGTGGGATGGCTGGTAGTACTCTTCCTGGGCGAATTACTAACCGCATCCGCTATGGCTTTTTTTGAAGATGAGATCAAAAGAGCCGTGGTGCTGGCCCTCTTTGTTCCCCTGATCATTTCCAGCGGTGGCAACAGTGGCTCGCAGGCTTCGACCCTGATCATACAGGCCATGGCGGTGGGTGAGATCACAATAAAAGACTGGTGGAGGGTAATGCGGCGGGAAATCACTTCCGGCTTGCTGTTGGGTACCGTTCTCGGGATTATCGGCTTTCTGCGCATCTTCGCCTGGCATTCCTTTGCCCCTGAAATTTACGGGGCCTACTGGCAGCAGATCGGTATAACGGTTTCAATTACCCTGCTGGGTGTAGTGCTGTGGGGCACTTTATCAGGCAGTATGCTGCCCCTGTTGCTGAAACGGCTCGGGGCTGACCCGGCTGTCAGTTCAGCCCCCTTTGTTGCCACCCTGGTGGATGTCACCGGGCTGATCATATACTTTTCAGTGGCCTTCGCTATTTTAAGCGGGAGCTTGCTTTAATATATCACTGATCACAAGGATTACCGGGCAGGCTGATTATATATTTTTGCAGTCACTCAAACGTTTGCATGTTTTGAAAACGATACCTTTGTCGCACTAAACAAAAACCTATGTGTGGAATTGTTGGATATACCGGCCCCAGGGAAGCCTACCCCATTATTATTAAAGGCCTGAAAAGGCTGGAATACCGGGGGTACGACAGTACCGGGGTTGCCCTGCAAAATGGCGGATTAAATGTTTACAAGAAAAAAGGGAAGGTCGCCGAGCTGGAAGAAAGCATCGTTGGGATCAATCTCCATTCCCATATCGGGATCGGTCATACCCGTTGGGCTACCCATGGGGAACCC
>JBBIGW010000048.1:0-23042 GCA_037447355.1 Bacteroidia bacterium
GATAATAATTAATTCCGTCCCTTTTCCTCCTAATCAATTCAGATTAACCGTATCGTGTTAAAAAATTCGCCCATCTATCCTCTTTTTAGCCCACCTATATATCATATTACAATTTATAGTATGTAATATATTTTGTCATTTTTATTGATTTTATTCAAGTTTTCATATTATTTATCAAAATTATTTATAAAACTAACACATGTTAACCTCGTATTTTTCTATTTTTAGGTAGAATTTATCAAATAATTATTTTTTATAATGTTTAACTAAAAAATCTAGCTCATGAGTAAGAGAAAAGCAAAACAAATCCTGCCGTTTGTCCTCCTGGTGGCGGTTGCCATTTTTGCCATGTTTATTAAACCCGCTGCTGATTATGTTCCGGGAGCCAACGATCCCCAGTACAGTTCAGCCGACATTGCCTGGGTGCTGGTGTCCACCGCACTGGTATTTTTAATGACACCCGGACTGGCCTTCTTCTACGGAGGAATGGTTCACCGCAAAAATGTGATCTCCACCATGATCAAAAGTACCGTAGCCGCAGGGGTGGTAGGTATACTTTGGGTCGTATGCGGATTCAGTCTTGCTTTTGGTGAAACCGTGAAAGGGTTTATTGGAAATCCTGAAACCTTTGCATTTTTTAATGGTGTAAAATCAGGTGCAGCCTGGCCTTTTGCCAATACGATCCCGCTGAGTCTGTTCTCCCTTTTCCAGCTGATGTTTGCGATCATCACTCCCGGGCTGGTGGTAGGTGCGGTGGCAGAACGTATCCGTTTTACGTCATACCTGCTCTTTATTTTTCTTTTTTCCCTGCTGGTGTATGCACCGGTAGCACATTGGAGCTGGCACCCGGAAGGATTCCTGGCTAAAATGGGTGCATTTGACTTCGCCGGTGGTACTGTAGTACATATCACGGCCGGTTGTGCTGCCCTTGCTGGTGCAATGGTGCTGAAAAGAAGAAGATCACATATCGAACAAAAAGAAATTCCCCCGGCCAACGTACCCTATGTACTGATCGGTACCGGCTTACTGTGGTTCGGATGGTTTGGTTTCAATGCCGGTTCCGCAGTCGGAGCAAATTCACTGGCGGTAAATGCTTTTGGTACCACTTCCACTGCCGCTTCTTCTGCAGGTCTGGCCTGGATGTTCTTTGATGTTATCAAAGGAAAAAAACCTTCCGTACTCGGGTTTTGTATTGGTGCCGTTGTCGGACTGGTGGCTATTACTCCTGCGGCTGGTTTTGTAGGAATTCCCCAGAGTATCATCATTGGCCTTATTGGCGCCCTTGTTTCCAATATAGCCGTTAGTATCAAACAGAAATCCAAACTGGATGACACCCTGGATGTATTCCCCTGTCACGGTTTAGGTGGTATGGTGGGTATGCTGCTTACCGGTGTATTCGCCAGCAAAGCTGTAAATTCAGCGGGTCCGGATGGTTTGTTCTATGGTAACCCGGAGTTCCTCTTCATCCAGTTTAAGGCCATGGCCATTGTTGCTGTTTACAGCTTCGTGGTTTCCTTCGGAATCTTTAAATTCATCAACTTCATCGTTCCGATGCGTGTAAGCGAAAGCGAGGAAGAGGAAGGACTGGATTCTTCACAGCACGATGAGAAATACATGCAGGGCACTTTACTGGTACATAACAATGGTGCCTTTGAAGAAAAGCCTGCAGATATCTAAATAAAATCGAAAAAGGCACTGCATGAGTGGGATCAACTTCTCGCAAAAGCTTATCCCTGCTGTGCCCTTTTCTTAACATCTAAAAATGTATACAATGTTACAAAAATATTTTGTGGCTGCGATCAGCCTGTTTTCCATAACCTGTTCTTTCGCACAAACTGCCTCTGTCACAACCGATTCGGTAACAACTTCCGTACCCGAAGATGCAAAAAAAGAGCCCGTTTTAGTAATTACCGGATCTGTTGATGCCTATTACAAACTGGATTTCGCCAAAACAACAGCTAACAGCCTGACCAGCTTTACCCAGACACATAATGCCTTCTCCCTGGGTATGGCCAGTATTAAATTTGAGCACAAAGGGGATAAAGTAAGTGCTGTGGCTGACCTCGGCTTCGGTCCCCGCGCCAAAGATTTTTCCTATGCGGATGCCGGGATCACCCAGGCGGTCAAACAATTATATGTGAGCTACTCCCCGGCCGAATGGCTGAAATTCACCCTCGGTACCTGGGGCACGCATGTGGGCTATGAACTGCTTGATCCGCAACTGAACCGGAACTACAGCATGAGCTATATGTTTACCAACGGTCCGTTTTCTCATACCGGTTTGAAAGCTGAGATCAGCAAAGGCAAACACGGTTTTATGCTGGGTGTGGCCAATGCCACCGACTTCAGGATCCCTCCTTCCGGTTATATTAACAAAAAATTCCTGATCGCCCAGTACTCGATCGCGCCCACGGACAATATCAAATTGTATTTGAATTACGTAGGCGGGCAGAACCCGGATACATCAAAAACCAGCCAGTTTGATGCCGTATTAACTGCCAAAGTTTCTGACAAATTTAATCTCGGTTTTAACGGTACGATTAACAATACCCGGCTTTGGGATGGTAGCAAAAACCTGGATGCCAAAGCCTGGGGTGGCGCGGCCATCTACCTGAACCTCGACCCCAAACCCTGGTTTGGCCTGACCCTGCGTGAGGAAATGTTTAATGATAAACACCAGTTCAAAACTGCCAGTTATGCAATGGAGGGTTGTACCATTATGGCTACAACCCTGTCCGCGAATTTCAAAACAGGCGGATTTACATTTATCCCGGAACTGAGGATTGATCAATCAAATAAGAAAGTGCTCTTTACCGACAAAGACGGCGCTTATACAAAATCGGCTGCCAGTTTCCTGATCGCGGCAATTTATTCCTTCTAATTAAAAAGGTTGCGGGTAATTCCCGCAACCCTTTCAAAATAGTTAACCAGTCGCCTGGTTAGACCTATCTAAGTGGCAAGCAATCGTTAGCCGCCCCCTGTTTCCACAGGGGGCTCTTTTTATACCAGGGGTTCCTGCTGGCTCAGGCAATGGAAACTGCCAAGCCCCCAGATAATATCGGTGGAATCAATCCCCACCACTTCCCTGCCCGGGAAACAATCCTGGATGATCCGGAGGGCTCTCTCATCCCGATCCGAGCGGAACGTGGGAACGATTACGGATGCATTAGCAATATAAAAATTTGCATACGAGCAGGGCAGCCGCTGGTCCTCATAGATCAGTTCTTCCGGCATCGGCAGTTCCACAATATTCAACTGCTTCCCGTTGAGCAAACGCATTTCCTTCAGCTGCCGGAGATTTTGCTGCAATAACTCATAATTCGCGTCCTGCTTATCTTCTTCGATCACAGTAATCACGGTATCTTCATTCACAAAACGGACGGTATCATCAATATGCCCGTCGGTATCGTCCCCTACAATGCCTTCGTCCACCCAAAGCACCTGCTCCATCCCATAATACGCACACAGGTATTTCTCTATCTGTTCCTTGCTCAGCTGCGGGTTGCGGTTAGGGTTGAGCAGGCAGGCAGTGGAAGTCATCACCGTTTCGTTCCCGTTAAACTCCACGGAACCGCCCTCCATCACAATCCCCGGATGGTAAACAGGTATATGGAAATGTTTACCAATCAGCGTGGGAATCACATCATCCAGGTCATAGGGAGGGTATTTGTTACCCCAGGCATTGTAACCCCAGTCCACAATCACTTTTTTGATATCCGCCCCCGGGTTAATTAAGAAGGCCGGCCCGTGATCCCGGCACCAGGCATCATTGGTGGGGTGAAAGAAGAATTCCACGTTGCGGAGGTCCACTCCTTCGTTTTTCAAATGACCTTTGGCAAATGTTTTCATAGCTTCATCCGCCACATTGATATTTACTTTCTCCCCCTTCGTCAGTTCTTTTATAAACTTCGAATAAGCAGGATAAATCGTGTTGATCTTACCCGGCCAGGAGGCTTCCTTATGCGGCCAGCTTAGCCAGGTAGCCACATGCGGAGCGAATTCCGCAGGAAAATAATAGCCCAGGTCCTTCGGTGTATGTTGTGTCATTAATCTTCGTCAATAAATCGTTGGGTAATGGGAGCATAAGAATCAATTCGCCTGTCCCGCATAAACGGCCAGTGTGTTCTGTACTGATCGGTCTTGGCCAGGTCCAGTTCCAGCACAGTAGTTTCCTCGTGGTCATGCGAGGCTTTGTAAAGTATTGTTCCAAAAGGATTCGATACAAAAGACCCCCCCCAGAACTTCATCGCACCGTTCTGTTCTATTCCCACCCGGTTCACGCTTACCACGTGCACGCCATTTGCTATTGCATGACTGCGTTGAATGGTTTGCCAGGCTCCGTATTGTTCGGTATTGGTGGCCTCATCCTGCGCGGTGGCCCAGCCAATCGCCGTAGGATAAAACAAAATCTCCGCTCCCATCAAAGCAGTAATCCGGGCGGCCTCGGGATACCATTGATCCCAGCAGATCAATACTCCAATGGTTGCAAACCGGGTCTTCCATACTTTATAACCCAGGTCGCCCGGGGTAAAATAGAATTTTTCGTAATAAGCCGGGTCATCCGGGATATGCATTTTCCGGTACTTACCAAGGTAAGAGCCATCCGCGTCAATCACAGCAGTGGTATTGTGATAAAGTCCCTGGGCCCTTTTCTCAAACAGGGAAGCAATGATCACCACGCCCAACTCACCGGCAATTTTTTGCAGGGTCTCCGTGCTGGGGCCGGGAACAGGTTCCGCCAGTTTGAAATGTTCATAATCTTCCACATCACAGAAGTACAAAGAAGTGAACAGCTCCTGCAGGCAGACGATCTGTGCCCCCCCTGCCGCCGCTTTTTTCACTCCTTCAATGGCCCTGGCCAGGTTAACTTCCCTGCTGCCGGTACAGGACATCTGTACTAGCCCGACGTTGACTTTACTCATAGTGGGTAAATTGAGATGCAAAAATAGCAGATAGAATCCCCTTTTACAATAATCAGGCAGAATTCCTCCCCGCATTGATAATCCCGAATGAACAACGCATCGCCAGCTTCTCATAGGTTTCTTTCACTTGTGCCGGCGCCCCCTGTTCATCCAGTTCCCGGATCCTTGTCAGCGCATATTGCTGGATGGTTACCAGCGGCAATACGATCCGCTCCCGCATCTGTATGGATGCCTGCTCCACGGGATAATCAGCCATCAGTTCATTGTTGCCCGTGATCTTGAACAGGTATTGTTTCGTAAGCCCGTATTCATCATGGATCATCTGCCAGAGATCCCCGAATTGTTTGTGCTGGGCCAGGAAAGCCGTAAGCGGGAAAAAGGATTTCATCATCGCCATCTCGCAGTTATCGAGCAGGGTACGGAAAAACAAAGACTGGTGATACAGCTTCTGCAATTGCAGCAGCTTCCCCTTTTTCTCCATGACCTGCAACGCCGAGCCCACTCCGAAATAACCGGTCACATTCTGTTTCAGCTGGCTCCAGGAACCGGCAAATGGAATAGCCCGGAGATCCTTTAAAGACAAACCCGAAGCCGCCCCTCTTTTAGCGGGGCGGCTGCCGATATTGGTTTCACTGTAAAACCGCAGGGGACTCACCTGCAGTAAATAATCGGCCAGGTAAGGATGATCCCTGAGTGACTTGTACGCATGGAATCCCTCCTGCGCCAGTTCCTGTATCAGGGTCTCTTCCCGTTCACTCAGGGTGATATCACAGCTGGAGAACAGGTCATTGCTGATCCCCGCATTGAGCAGTTGTTCGATATTGAACTGCGCTGCATCGATCGTTCCGAAATTCGAACTGACCGTTTGTCCCTGTATAGTGAGTTGTATTTCCTTATTCGCAATATTATGTCCCATGGATGCATAAAACTTATGTGTCTTGCCCCCGCCGCGGGAAGGAGGACCACCCCGGCCATCGAAAAAGATCACATCCATGCCGTTTTCCCGCGAGATCCGGGTCAGTTCTTCCTTTGCTTTATAAATGCTCCAGTTCGCCATCAGGTAACCGCCGTCCTTGGTCCCGTCCGAGAAGCCCAGCATGATCGTCTGCCGGTTACCGCGCCGTTTCAAATGTTCGCGGTACGCCGGGTGCGTATATAAGGTATTCATCACAGCTGCCGCCTGTTTCAGGTCATCAATGGTTTCGAAGAGAGGCACGATGTCCACATTCATTTCTTCCTTTTTCCAGCCGGCCAGCAGGAACAGTCCATAGACTTCCATCGCATTCAGGGCACTGTTGCACTGGCTGATGATATACCGGTTACAACCATCCGGACCATTGTACTGCTGGATATCCCTGATAATACGGATCGTCTGCAACGTATCTTTCAGCAACGGGTCTTGGATCTTTTCTTCATCCGGCTGAACTTTTACGGCAGCGAGTATATCAATTTTTTCGGGCTCGGAAAGAGCAGCATAATTTCCCGGCAACGCATTTCCGGTACCCGCCAGGTCTTCCAGCGCTTTCCCGTGAACGGAACTGTCCTGCCGGATATCCAGTGAAGCGAAATGCAACCCGAATACACCGATCTTGTTGATCAGGTTATTGACCATGTGCAGGAACAACCCGTTATGCTGATGGACGATGATCTCCCGGATCTGATGCAGGGTGGACAGGATCTCCGCTGTATTCAGGTTGGTTTTATACCCGGGGATAAAGAGATTGCTGTATAATTTGTTTTCCAGTTCCTGCAACAGTATATCCACACCTTCGAATGTAAGCCGCCTGCGTAATTTTCGCACATCCATGTAATAGCACTTGATGATACCACCGCGCAGGGCATTGGCTACCTGTTGCGTGGTTTCACTGGTGACATATGGGTTACCATCCCGGTCGCCGCCGGGCCAGAAACCCATCCGGATCACGGGGTTGGTACTGTGGATGGCGTCCGGGAACTGGCTTTTGAGTACCGTAATGATCCTTCCCGCCGCCGGGTAAAAAACATTTTCGAGATACCAGATCAGGCTGACCGCTTCATCAAAGGGAGTAGGTTTCTTCTTTTTAAAGAACGGTGTCTTCCCCAGCTGCATCAGGTAGGTATTGACCAGGCTGGCGTTGTTCTCTGCCAGGGCTTTCGAAAGATCATTTATGATACCAAGTACAGGTCCCGGGTAAAACTGTGTCGGGTGCGCGGTAAGGACGAGACGTATGGCAAAATCATTCAGTTTGGCGGACAGTTCGTCCTGCTTGTTACCCTGGAGTACTTCTGACTCCAGGTGCTTGAGAGACCCCACTCCGTTCAGGTCATTTACAGTTTTAAAAGCCGCGTCTTCGAGGGCATCAAAGAGCACCACCTGTCTTTCGATGTACTGCACAAAACGGAAAAGCAGGTCATTCCGTTCATCGGGTTTGGCGTAGGTGGTATGCTTATCAAAAAATTCCTGGATAATTGCTGAGGGGCTTGATTTTCGTTTATATCCTTCCTCACAGTTGTTGGAGAGCAGGGACAATAAAATGCCCGTTTTTTCTATGCGGTGAAAAGGCAATGAGGTAAATAGACTGTTGTACAGCTGGAAGCGGATACCCACTTCATTTCTGAATTGCTGTAAGGCCCTGCCGGAAGGGTGATCCATTTGGTTAGTTTAAAATGTTTCAAAAGGCTATAGCAAGCAGGCCCATGAAAATACTTCATTTACCGGATAGTTCCGTTTATTCTGCGGATACCTGCTAAAAAAATGCCCCCGGTCAATCCGGAGGCATAGTATCAAACAGATGTTAGCTTTATTTATTCAGCGGCTTTTTCTTCTGTTGTGTTTGCATCCGTACCGGCAGCATCGGTTTTCTTCTTCACTCCACCGGAACGACGGGTTTTCTTCGTGGCTGCTTTCGCTTCCCCTTTACCCTTACCATAGATCTCGTTGAAATCCACCAGTTCGATCATTGCTGTATCCGCATTATCACCGGGGCGGAAACCCAGCTTGATGATACGGGTATACCCGCCGGGGCGACCGGCTACTTTTTCGGCTACTGAACCGAACAGTTCTTTTACGGCTTCCTTATCCTGCAGGTAACTGAATACCACCCGACGCTGGTGCGTGGTGTTATCCTTACCCTTGGTGATGAGGGGTTCCACATATACACGCAGGGCTTTCGCTTTAGCGGTAGTGGTAACGATCCGTTTGTGCTGGATCAGCTGGCAGGCCAGGTTGCTCAGCAGGGCATCCCTGTGGGCTTTCTTACGGCCAAGATTTTTTACTTTGTCTCCGTGACGCATGACGTTTAAATTTATTCAGCTGTACCGTGTCAGGAATTACAGCCTACGTTATGAAAAAAGCTGCGAGTTATGAGTTGCGAGCTGCGAGACTCATAGTTCGCAGCTCACTACCCGAAGCTTGTTTTAGAATTCGCTCAGATCGATACCGAGTTTCACGAGGTCCATACCGAAATGCAGACCTCTTTCGGTCAGCACCTGTTCAATCTCCGCCAGTGATTTCTGGCCGAAGTTGCGGAACTTCATCAGGTCTTCCTGCTCATACTGCACCAGTTCACTCAGGGAGTTGATCTTAGCCGCTTTTAAGCAGTTAAAGGCACGAACAGACAGGTCGAGATCTTCCAGCGGGGTCTTCAGAACCTTGCGCAGTTGCAGGGTTTGTTCGTCCACCAGGTCTTCCTTCTTCTCTTCCTTATTATCGAAAGTGATATTCTCGTCCGTGATGATCATCAGGTGCTGGATCAGGATGCGGGAAGCCTGTTTAACGGCTTCTTCCGGATGAATGGTACCATCCGTGGAAACTTCCATAATCAGCTTTTCGAAGTCGGTGCGTTGTTCCACACGGGTATTCTCGATCGTGTACTTCACATTCTTGATGGGAGTGAAGATGGAATCGATCGGTATATAACCCAGCGGCGCATCCTTGGGCTTGTTGTCCTCAGCGGGCACATAACCGCGGCCTTTGCCGATGGTCAGTTCAATGTCCATCCGGGAAGAAGAATCCAGGGTACAGATCAGCAGGTCCGGGTTCATCACCTGGAAGGTCTGTGTGCCTTCGCCGATCATGCCGGCTGTGAATTCTGTCCGGTTCTTTATGGATAAAATGATCTTTTCGTTAGCTACTTCGTGATCCGCGATCTTTTTGAAGCGAACCTGTTTCAGGTTCAGGAAAATTTCCACCACGTCTTCGCTGATCCCTTTCATGGTTGCGAACTCATGATCCACCCCTTCGATCTTCACACCGATGATCGCATAACCTTCGAGTGAGCTCAGCAATACACGGCGAAGTGCATTACCGATGGTTACACCATAACCAGGCTCCAGGGGACGAAACTCAAACTGAGCTTCAAAATCCGTAGCCTTTTGCAGAATAATCTTATCAGGTTTTTGGAAATTGAGGATTGCCATATTTTACGCTTTAATTTTAAATGGTTGTGAGAACAAGTTGTGAGCAGTGAGAAACGAGCTGCGAGCCACGAGTCTCGTAACTCGTAGCTCATTACCCGTAACTATTATTTGCTGTACAACTCGACGATCAGTTGTTCCTTGATATTCTCCGGAACACTCTCCCTTTCAGGATACGTAATGAAAGTACCTTTGAACTCGGTTTCATTCCAATCCACCCAGCTGAATTTGGGGTTCTTGGGACGTACCACGCTGGTGATAGACGTTCTTTCTTTACTGCCATCCTTGATCGTAACCACGTCACCGGGATGGAGCTGGAAAGAAGGGACATTCACCACTTCACCGTTTACTTCGATGTGTTTGTGGCTGACGAGCTGGCGGGCAGCAGGACGGCTCGGGGCGATACCCATCCGGAACACGGTATTGTCCAGGCGGGCTTCCAGTAACTTAATGAGGTTTTCACCGGTTACCCCTTTCAGGCGGGCGGCTTCCTCAAATGTTTTACGGAATTGTTTCTCCAGTACACCGTAAGTGTATTTGGCTTTTTGCTTTTCGCGGAGTTGCAGGGCGTATTCCCCTAAGGTCTTACGCTTGCGTTTTTCACCATGCTGACCGGGAGGGTTACTGTTTTTACCCAACCATTTACCATTGCCTAAAATAGGCTCTCCAAAAATGCGGGAAATCTTGGTCTTGGGACCATTGTACCTTGCCATAATCTTACTTTCATTTAAGCTTTTTTAGAAACCGGTACACAGATCAGTAAAAAGCTTTAAAAAATCAATCTGGTACCCTTTTTAAAATGAAACCAATTTGGCTCAAATATGTAGTGAGAAAGTTGCGAGCAGTGAGTGGCGAGTTGCGAGTCAGACTCGCGGCTCGCAGCTCGTTGCTCGCTGCTTCTCTTTATACTCTTCTCTTCTTGGGCGGACGGCAACCATTGTGCGGCAGCGGGGTTACGTCCTTGATCATCACTACTTCAATACCGGATTGTGACAGGGAGCGGATCGCGCCTTCACGGCCGGCACCGGGACCTTTTACAAATACGTCCACTCTTTTCAGACCGGCGTCAAATGCAGTTTTAGCCGCATCTGCTGCTGCCATCTGTGCGGCATACGGTGTGTTCTTTTTGGAACCCCTGAAGCCCATTTTACCGGCACTGCTCCAGGAAATAAGCTGGCCTGATTTGTTGGTAAGGCTGATGATAATGTTGTTGAATGTGGCAGAAATGTGGGCGTCACCATAGGAGTCCACTTTTACCACTCTTTTTTTGGCCGCCGCTTTGGCGCTGGGGGCCTGTTGTTGTGCTTTTGCCATAATTTTTGAACCGAGGTAGTCGTTATTTTTTAAAATCCCCCGTCTGAAACGGGGCTGAATCAACCCTCCTGCTGACCTACGAAGCGATCCGGAACTGATTCATAAACTGTAAGTCTATAAAAAAGCTTCGGGCTTTGATTGACGAGTTACGGGTTATTAGCTCCCGGCTCGTGGCTCTCAACCCGCGGCTATTACTTCTTAGGCGCTTTCTTTTTACCGGCAACCGTCTTCCTCTTACCTTTCCGGGTACGGCTGTTGGTTTTGGTACGCTGACCGCGAACGGGCAGGCCTTTCCGGTGACGCAGACCCCGGTAACAGGCGATATCCAGCAAGCGCTTGATACTCATCTGTACCTCAGAGCGAAGCTGTCCTTCCACTTTCAGCTCTTCCGTAATGGTATTACGGATCAGGTTCAGTTCATCATCATTCCACTCATTCACTTTCTTGTTGCGGTCAATACTATTCTTGTCCAGAATGTATTTGGCAGTGGAGGGGCCGATACCATATATATAGGTAAGACCAATTTCGCCTCTTTTATTTTTGGGTAAATCAACACCGGCAATACGAGCCATAGTCTGTTTTTATTTTACTTTAGTTATTACTTGTTTTGAAAGTCAGCAAGACCGGGAGACTGCAAACTTTACTTTTTGCGGGGTCGTACTCCTGACTACAGACTACAGACTCCCGACTGAATTATCCCTGGCGCTGCTTGAAGCGGGGATTCTTTTTGTTGATCACATACAGCTTGCCTTTACGACGTACAATTTTACAGTCGACGCTGCGTTTTTTGATTGATGCTCTAACTTTCATAATTTCTTCTTTTTTGGTTGTATCACCCCGAGACTGCCTACCAGCCAGGCAGGCTTGTCGAAGGGTTATTTATACCTGAAATTGATTCGTCCCCTGGTTAAATCATACGGCGAAAGTTCCACTCCCACTTTATCACCCGGCAGGATCCGGATGTAGTGCATCCTCATTTTTCCAGAGATGGTGGCCAGTATTTCGTGGCCATTTTCCAACTTCACCCTGAACATTGCGTTGGAGAGGGCTTCGAGGATAATACCATCCTGTTTGATGAGCGGTTGTTTCGACATAAATTTTAGGGCTGCAAAGATAGGCGTATATGCCTGAATAATGCAAAATCCCCGCTTTTTTTTCGGGGTTATGTGGAAAACTTACTTGATCAGGATCAAGAAACCTGGTTTCGCTATTTTCAGGCCTCTTCCAGGTACACTTTGGTCATGTCCAGGTAGAGATTTTGGAACTCATGTAGTGACAAGGGAAAGTCGAAATGCCGCCGGTCTTCCCTCCACCACATCTCCATATGGGAAAAATCGCCTCTTTGGGGGATAAACACCCTGAAGGAGTCTTTTTTGTATTTCACCCCGCCTTCCAGTTCTTCCCGGGTAAAACCCAGGCGCAGCAAGCGGGCCTCATCCAGGGGTACCCCGTGCATCTCTTCCTGGGTGTACCAGAATTCCTGGATGCCGTTGTCCACCAGTGCCTGGTGCTCTTCCCGGCTCACTTTTACCACGGTCCCTTCTCTCCTGACACCGTCGTCATCCACGGTAATGATGTCTCCTTCCCTGAGATTGTTGATTTTTAACATGGCAAACGTTTTTGGTTATCCGAATATAGAATTATTTGCCCGCTTTTGAAAGGGATTTTCCTCAGGATCGCTTATGATAATTCAGGACCGCCCAGCCGTTTAATACGAGGGCAAATCCCCCGATGGTCAGCAGCTCTTCCCGGATATCCGCCAGTCCGCTTCCTTTCAGCACCACCATCCGTATCACCCGGATGAAATAGGTGACCGGGTTGGCCCTAGTAATCGCTTTCGCCCAATCCGGCATGCTGTCGATGGAGGTATACAGGCCGCTCATGAGAACGAAGATCATCATCAGGAAAAAAGAGATCAGCATGGCCTGTTGCTGGGTATTGGCATAGGTGGAAATCAGCAGACCGAGGCCAAGTACGGCAAAGAGGTAAATTCCCGCAAAGGTATAAATGGTGAACAGGTTCCCTGCCGGGACAATCCCGTAAATAACCCGGGCGATGATAAAACCAATGGTAAAGATAAGGAGACCCAGCACCCAGAACGGAAGCAGTTTGCCCAGTATAAAATGGACCTTCCGCACCGGGGTCACATTGATCTGCTCGATCGTGCCCATCTCTTTCTCCTTTACAATATTGATCGCCGTGAGATTGGCCCCCACCATGGTCAGCAGCAGCACCAGCATGCCCGGCACCATAAACACCTTGTATTTCATCAGGGGATTGAACCAGTTGGAAGAAGTGATCTCAATCGTTGTTTCGGGGCTGAACCGCGGAAACTGTATCCATTCGGTTCGTACTTCCCGGTTATAATCCTGGATGATGCTGCGCAGGTAAGCACTGCCCAGTCCCGCCTTCACCCCATTGATGGCATTCACGGCCAGGAAAAGCGTTGACTCATTCTCTTTAACCAGCTGCTTTTCAAAAGAAGCCGGAATTTCGAGGATGATATCGGCCTTATCATGCTCAATCCGTTCCATGGCCCTGGCATAGGAACCCGCATAATCAGTGAGGATGAAATACCCCGAGGAAGTGACCTTGCTGACCAGGTTGCGGGAATAGGAAGAATGGTCGTGATCGATCACTGCCAGTTTGATATTCTTGATCTCGTAATCCGCGGCCCAGGGCAATACCATCAATTGCATCACCGGCATCACAAAAATGAGCCGCAGGATCCCCGGGTCGCGGAAGATCTGGCGGAATTCCTTTTGCAGTAAAAAGCGTAATGTTCTCATGCCAGCCGAATTTTAAAGTTCCGTATGGCCAGTCCCAAGAAAAAGACCAGCATACCGGCCAGTACCAGGGTTTCCTTCCATACCGTATGCAGGCCTGTGCCTTTGATCATCACCGACTTCACAATGATATAATACCATTTCGCCGGGACGATATTGGATACCGTGCGCAGGGGTAATGGCATATTTTCCACCGGGAACATAAACCCACTGAGCATTACCGTTGGCAGGAACATCCCCACCAGGGAAATGAACATGGCGGTTTGCTGTGATTCCGCCCCCGAGGAGATCAGCAAACCCAGCGCCAGCGACACCAGGGTGAATAAAAAACTTTCCCCGATCAGTAATAACAGGCTTCCGTTGACCGGCACATCCAGCACGTACTTGCTTAATAATAAAATGCTCGCAATATTTACAGAAGATAATAAAAGGTACGGAACGGCCTTCGCCAGTACGATGCGGAACGGCTTCATTGGCGATACCAGCATGACTTCCATCGTCCCCATTTCCTTTTCCCGCACGATTGTGATGGCCGTCATCATGGTACAAACCAGGAGCAGTACCATGGCCATCACCCCCGGAACAAAATTATAGGCACCCTTCAGTTCGGGGTTATACAACATCCGCATTTCCGTCGTAATGGTATAGGGCATTTTACGGTTTTGCGTGATCCGGTTCTGGTAATCCATGATAATGGCCGATGCATAATTTGTCAGTGTATTGGCCACATTGGGATCCGATGCATCAGCAATCAACTGTACCTGTGCTTTATTGAAATGTTGCAGGTCTTCATTGAAATGCGGGGGAAAGATGACCACCAGTTTGACCTTTCCCTTTTTAAAAACGGTTTCAATTTCACCGGGCGCATGGATGGCCTGCTCCAGTTCAAAATAACGGCTGGCTTCCAGTTCACTCACGAGCGAAGCCGTGGCGGCATCCACCGACTGGTCCCAGATGGCGATCTTCGAGTTCTTTACTTCATTGGTCAGCGCAAAACCAAATATGATGATCTGGGCCACGGGCATGGCCAGCAGGATGAACATTGTCCGCACGTCGCGGAAAATGTGATGAAATTCTTTTTTTACAAATGACAGAAATTGTTTCATACAAAAAATTACAAGAACCGAAGACGCCAGGCATCAAATAAGAACCAAATAACAAAATTCAAGTACACCAATATTTAAATTCCCAAACCTGCTAAACAGCGTTTCGTTACTACTAATAAGTACTCCTGAATAATAAAACCCTCACAACTACAGAGCACTTACAAACTTTCAGACGCTCTGCAATTGGCTGATTGGTACCGTAGCTAATTAACCATCAATCAGCTGTCCTCACCGCCTTCCTTGCGAGTTTCAAAAAAACCTCATCCATTGACACCGCGTTAAAAATCCGCTTCAGTTGTCCCGGGCTATCCAGCGCATCGATCCGGCCATCCACCATAATGCTCACCCGGTTGCAATATTCTGCTTCATCCATATAGTGGGTGGTAACGAAAACGGTGATACCGGATGCGGCGGCTTCATAGATCAGGTTCCAGAATTCTCTCCGGGTAACAGGGTCCACCCCGCCCGTGGGTTCATCCAGGAATACCAGCCGGGGTTCATGGAAAATAGCCACCGAAAAAGCCAGTTTCTGTTTCCATCCGAGCGGCAGGGATTTTACCAGTTTATCAGCTTCCCCGGTGAGATGCAGTTCCTTCAGTACGCTATTTGTTTTTTCACGTATGAAGGTGCTGCTCTTCCCGTAGATCCCAGCATAGAACCGGATATTTTCTCTTACCGTTAAATCCTCGTAAAGCGAAAACTTCTGGCTCATATACCCGATATTCCGTTTGATCTTCTCATTTTCCCTGTACACATTAAATCCGGCTACGTTGGCTTTCCCCGATGTGGGCATGGATAAACCCGACAACATCCGCATGGCCGTGGTCTTGCCCGCCCCATTCGCACCGAGAAACCCGAAAATCTCCCCCCGGTTCACTTCAAAGGAAATAGCATCCACTGCCGTGAAATCACCGAAACGTTTCGTTAGTTTTTCTGCTATAATAACTTTGTCTGTCATAAAAAGTCTAAAGTAAAAAACCTAAAACGGGAAGAACTCACCATGCCCGCTTCCTGCTGCCAACTCACCCAAAGAATCCAATAAGCCAAACCCCAACGTAATGATCCATAGAAGGCACCATTCCCCATTCCCTACTCCCCATTCCTCATCAACCCCATAAAACAATCCTCAATATTGGGTTCCGTATCCTTCAGCTCGAAATCGAATCCCTTTTTTGCCAGGTAATCTGCCAGTTCCTGCCGGCCATCTCCCTTCATCACGGCATGATGATATTCACCAAATGGATAAGCATCCGCAACGGCATCATTCTCTTTTAAGGCCTGGAGCAGCGGCAGCATTTGTCCTGCTTTCACCGCCAGCAGTTTTTTTCCAAATTGCTGTACTATTCTCTGCGGGGTATCTATGGAAAGGATTCTCCCTGACTGAATCAGCGCTACCCGGTCGCACATCCCGGCTTCATCCATATAGGGAGTGGACACCAGGATCGTAATGCCCTGTTCCTTCAGCCGCTTCAGCATTTCCCAAAATTCCTTCCGGGATACGGCATCCACCCCGGTGGTGGGTTCATCCAGGAACAAAACGGAAGGCCGGTGAATCAGCGCGCAGCTCAGGGCCAGTTTCTGCTTCATACCGCCTGATAATTTGCCGGCACGCCGGTCTTTGAATGGCTCGATCTGCGAATAAATATCTTTTATCAGGTCGTAATTTTCTTCAACTGATGTATTAAAAATAGTAGCAAAAAATTCCAGGTTTTCTTTTACTGTCAGGTCCTGGTACAGGGAAAAACGCCCCGGCATATAACCCACCCGTTTGCGGATCTCTTTATAATCCTTCACCACATCAAACCCATCCACGGTGGCCGTACCTTCTTCGGCCAGTAACAAAGTCGTCAGTACCCGGAACAGGGAGGTCTTTCCCGCCCCATCCGGACCGATCAGGCCAAAAATCTCCCCTTGCTGCACTTCGAAGCTGATACCGTGGAGCGCGGTGGTAATGGCCTTTTTGGTGCCGTAACGTTTTACAATTTTTGATATGCTTACTGCAGTCATGTTCTTTATGGAGCGTTTAGTATTAAACATCGAATCCTGATACCCGGGCATCCTGGAAAACAAATGCTCACTATTCAACTATCAATTCTCAATTTTCATTTGCCGGAATAATTACTGAATCGCAAATTTCACTTCCCCGTACATACCGATCTTCAGGTACCCGTCATTTTTTACTTTGATCTTGATGGCATAGACCAGGTTGGCCCTTTCGTCCCTGGTCTGTATGGTTTTGGGGGTAAACTCGGCCTTATCTGAAATCCAGGAAATGGTGCCGGGAAACTCCTTGTACTTCTTATTGCCATCATCCACCAGCACTTTTACCGCTTGCCCCGGTTTTACCTGTGGTAATTGGGTGCCGGTAATATAGGCTCTCAATGTCATAGTGGAGAGATCGGCAATTTTATACAAGGCTTTTCCCGCCGAAGTGATTTCACCTTCTTCCGCATACTTGGTGATCACCGTTCCTGCAGCCGGGTTAATGATAGTTGCTTTTTTCAGCTGATCTTCCAGTTGGGCTGCTCTTTTTGCCAGTGGCTTTCCTTCGCTCAGGATGCTGCGGTTTTGGGTAGCCACATTATTCCGCTGTACATTGATCTGTTGCCGGGTCACACTCATATTTCTTTTGGCCACATCGATCTGCGCGTTGATATCATCCAGTTGTTTGCCGGTAGCCGCATCCTGTCTCAGCAGGTTCTGAATACGGGCCTGCTCATGCAGGAAATTATCCAGTTGTGACTGCTGGACAGCCAGCTGGTTCTCCAGCATCCTTACCTGCGGGGATACATCGGTGGTCTTTTCCCCCAGCGCCGCGATATTGGCCTCCACCTGTTCTTTTTGCAAAGAAATATTGGCGGCATCCACTGTTCCCACCGCACTGTCTTTGGCAATGGTCTGGCCTTCTTCCACGCTGAACCGGGTGAGCTTTCCGGATAGTTCGGTAGACACAATCACTTCATTGGCTTCAAATGTGCCACTGGCGTCTGCATTGCCGTTTCCGCTGTTACAGGCAGTCAGGCTGCTGAAGGCGGTCAGGGCGGTTAAAACGATGTACTTCATATTGCTGTAATTAAAGATTCTTTTGGTGAAACTATTTTCCCGCAATGGTTTGGTAATTTATCTGTGCTTGTAATAATTGTATTTGGTGTGTGATCAGCGCCTGCCGGGCCAGGTCCTCGGCATTCACTTCTTTGAGAAAATCATTGGCGGTAAGCACGCCATTTTCCAGTTGGGCTTTGGCGGCATCCGTAACCGTCCTGCGCAGAGCGATGATCTCCTCATCGGAACTGATCAGCCGCTGCAGTTTGTCTATCTCAGCCTGTTGTTGTTTCAATTGCGCATTCGTGTTCAGCAAGAAAGTTTCTTTCTGCACTTCCACCATCTTCTTATTCACCTGCACCTGCTCTTTTTCTTTCTTTTTTGTGTATAATCCGCCGAGCAACCAGTTGAACCGGAGTCCGCCGACCGAATAAAAGGCAAATTCATTTTTCAGCATATTCAGCCCGGGCCGGCCGTATCCTGCCTGGGCAAATAAACTGGCCCTCGGCAGGTTCTTTGCGGTGATCAGCTTATCCTGCTGAGTCATCAGTTTTTCCTGTTCACTGTATAATTTCAGTTCAGGACGGTCAATAGCAGGATCCACTGCCACCATCACTGCAACCGGTTGCTCCAGCTTTACCGTTTCACTTAATTCCTGTCCCACGAACAGGGATAATGCCTCCACCAGCCCTTTCCGGGAACTGCTGATCTCGGTGGCCCGTTGTCCCGTTTTCAGTAATTCGGCTTTCAGCATATTCAGGCTCGACTTAAAAGCCACCCCGTTCTGCACCTGGGCCTCCACTTTTTTAATACCGGTCTGAATATCGGTCTTTACAAGGTCCACCTGTTTCAATTGTTCGTCGAGGTAAAGTATGCTCAAAAAAAGCTGGCTGATCCGTTCTTTGACCTTGTATAATTCCACTTCCACTTTCTGGTCTTCCACTGCCGCATTCAACTGTTGCAGGTTTTTTTGTTCCTTGGTAAGGCCGCCGTCGTAAACTAACTGGCTGACATCTGCCACTAATTTATACTGATCCTTATTGGGGGATTCAATGGCAAACCCGGGGATGGAAACCGGGACGCTGGTTACATCGGACTGGTAAGTAGCCTGCCCGTTCAGGGAGAACTGGGGCCAAAATCCTTTCTGCAGGTTTTCCACGCTGATACCGGCGGTTTGCCGCACGAGGTCTTTTTGCCTGACCGCCGGGTAATTCTTTTGCGAAAGTTCATAAGCTGTGGCCAGGCTGAGCTGCTGGAGGGGTTGTGCACCCGCCTGAAAGCCAAGCCAGAGAAATCCGGCTAATAAGGTTTTTTTCATCAGTTGATTTTTAATTAACCAATTAGTTAATTTACCTGTAAGAAATTATTTTTTTATCGAGTCAATAATAAACTTCGGGATTTCCTTTTTCCGCTGTTCCATCGTCGCCCGGAACTGCCATTCATCCAGTCCCAGGTTTTTCTGAAACATGGGTTTTGCCACAAAGGGAAAGATCGTCATGGAGATCAGGTTCATCAGCAGGTTCAGGGGACTGATCCGCCGGATTGTACCCTTCGCCACTTCCTTTTCGATCTGGGCCAGGAATTTCTCCGGCTGCGGCACATTTTTCCCTTTCCAGACCTTACCAAGGAAATAATCCGGGTCGCGGTTGATCTCATTCAGCACAAAGAGCGGCAGGTAGGGATTCTCCAATACGATACTGATATATTCCGAGCAAAACCGTTCGATCTTTTCAAAGAGAGGCTGGTCGGATAAAAAAATCTCGTTGATCCGCGGAAAGAGACGGCCGGCGGCTTCCATAAAGATCACTTCGAAGAGTTGCTCCTTATTCTTAAAATAATAATGCAGCAGGGCCTTGTTGATCCCCGCTTCATCCGCGATATCCTGCATCCTTGCACCCGCCATCCCCTGCTGCACAAAGATCTTCTTTGCTGCCGCCAGGATCCGCTCTTCCGTCGTTTTATCTTTCTGTATTTTGGACATTTTAACCAAATGGTTAACAAAGATGCGAAATTTAACCAAATGGTCAAAAATATTTTTCCGGGGAATTTTTGCCAGTATTTTTAACCGCAGCTGGCAGCCGTTGCGAAAAGTCCGGCTTCACCGATTAAGCCCCAAGCGCTACCTCATTGAATAATTAAAGGAGAACTGGTAGATCGGCAGGTAGTAATCAATCTCCGGCCGTTTCGTGTATTTATAGTACACTACGCGGATATTTACCAGCCGGGTGATTTCCACGCCCCAGGCGATGGACCAGCCTTTGTAGATGCCATTCGTTTTAATTTCGGGAAGAAACTCTTTTATTGAGGAGGGGCTTGAAAAACAGGCAATATAACGCCAGGCCAGCCACGAAACACCCAGGTTCTTATTATTTGACCTCTCCCAGGCGCCGGTTTGAAAGTATAATCCTAATGAACCAAAGCTGTTGAGAAAATTCACCGGCTTTCCGGTTCTTGGATCTGTATATAAACCAGTTCGTACACCGGTAAGTACCCGTTCCCCGAAATGATATAACAGCCCGGAACGAGTTATTTTTTCCTTTCCGCGGTCAAAAAATAAAACACCATCTATTGATAAATTAGCCAATCCGCTAAGCGGATTGATATAGTTAGTAACCAGTACATCATTATTTCTTTGAGCAACAGCCTGTGAACCCTGAAAATTATTGGAGGATACCCCTGAATAAAGGGAAAGCGGTAACCCAAACTTTCCAGGCTCCCCGATATATAATCGGATAAACCGGGCGGAAGCATTGACCTGACCACTGTTAATAATGTCTATAAATCCGTTCGTAAATATTTCCGGCTTGTAAGTATTATTATTCTCTTTTGGCAAATAAATTGGTTTACGGAGTGAATCTGCCTTGATCTGGGAAAATAAAGGCATGACTGTACAGGTAAACATCAATATAATTAATGCTCGGAACATAACTTACCGTCCTAAAATGTTTACTTTTTCAATTTCCGTTTCTCAAAATAATAACGAAATGCAAGGCTACAATAGTTATTGTTCTGGCTGTAGTGAATTTTGGCCCTGAATTGCGGCAAAGATGGATAGAAAATTAGACGCGTTTCTTCCAGATTCTTTGCGCCAATATGATAACAAAAATCAGCTCCCATCATATTTCGCCTAAAAACCTTAAATTTTATCCTCACTGAAAAGTTATGCTCAAACTTGAGCGCAAAGCGGGTATAAGCCATCTCCCCCTTCTTGAAATCACTAATTCCATCATAGAGGGTGTAAACGAATCCTGTTACCGGATTGAATACCTGGGTGTTTACCCTGTAATCAGTAATTGGCCAGTAAATTGCCAATTCCGGGGAATAAGCAACTTGTATATTTCTGCCTGATTTGTGTAAAGGAGCAAAACTTACCGGGCAAAATAAAGATGACTTCAGGGTGTAAACTCCATATGATCCTGTCAAAAATTTTTTTCCCGTTTTCGGTAAGCTAGAACCCGGCATAATGTCATTTGAATTAATCCAATTATCAGCGGCAAAAACAATAGAATTTCGAATAGACATCCCTAGAAAAAATCTGCTCCTAAAACACCTTATCTCATCCACGTTAAAAGAAATACCAATCAAGCGGGTATTCTGATGCCTGGGATTTACATAGGCACTATCAAAAACGTTTTTCGCTTTAGGACCCAGGCCCGCTTCAACAGAAACAGATACTGTTTTTTGCCCAAATATTGATCCACATGTAAAAATTGAAAAAAGTAAAAATTTACATTTCATACTTTAATTTTTAAAAGTGGCAGTAGTGGTAACCACTACTGCCATTCGTGTTATCTACATCTAACTGAAACGGGTACACCTATTGCGAGTACAGGTATTGTTTTTTCATAATTTCCTTTATAAGAAAACGAAAACGATAAAAAATGAATACCCTTTGTGCAAGCAAGTGCGAATGGAATTATTCCTTCCTGTCTCGTTAATTTTACCTTCTTAATTTTTTCCTTAAACCCATAAGCAGGAACAATTAGATTTGCATCCACCGGGTAATCAACCTTATTACAAACATCAAATTGCCGTGTACAAAATTCAATCCCAACCTTGTTTGACCTGTCCCTGCCTTTTATTTTCCCACTTGAGTTCAGTTTAAATAATTTAGCTTTACCCCTGATTTTAGTATTGCTCGCTTTCCAGTCAAACGTAACACTTCTTTGCTCCAAAGTGTACCCGATTTTTCTCTGCCCGTCGATAGTTACAAAACCATTTCTATTTCTTGCCGGCAAATAATATTGCTGGCTTTCTCCACAATCCGTCATCATATCCTGCACCGCTTTTACGATGGCCACTGCAATTGTCAATATCTCTCCAATAGATTTAATTCTGGCCAATAACTTTACCCAGTCAGTTTTAAATAATCCAATATGTTTATTCATAACATTTTTTATCGATGGAAAAGCATACGCAACTGTATAAAAGGGCAAAATTGGATTGCGTAGCCCATACACCCAAGATCCCTCTTCCTTATATGAATTCAACATATCCATATCAACATTAACATCCCTTATTTCTACGCCCCTGCTATTTGTCATACATGGCCAAAACTCTTCATCAAGCGTATCAACCAGGGAAGGGCAATACTCAATGTCCGGATCTGCCTGCATCAGCCATGCACTATCCAAATCATTTATTTGCCTCCTGTATGAAGTAAATCCTAACATCGTTTCAAAATAAACACTTGCATACTCATCCGGGAATATGAACCATTTCAAAGCAATGGTATCCTCCGCACAATCCCGGTCAAGTGTACTGCAAAGCCCAAATGCCTGCGCCAGATCAAGGATGTCATTCATACTCTGGCCATAGGCTTCATCCCATTGAGCATTCAATTCTTCAAGATCATCAGATACCTGCATAAAATTGACCCAGTTCTCAAAGGAAGGGGCACCTTGTGTATTCAGGTAAACACCATGTGCAACCGTGATTACCTTCGATTCAATCTGGCTTTTCAATGTGTTCATGGCCTGGCTTTTCTGATTGATAAAATCAGCCAACGCCTGATTAACGGTGATACATTGAGAAAAAAGCATTGTCCCTGTATACAATATCAGGGCAAAAAAGAAAAAGAGTTTTTTCATGGCTATACTTATTAGTGTGGTACCTACTCTGTTCATACCCGGTTTTCGGCTTCCCCGTATCATCAACCCGTTTACCGGTTAATGATAACCGAATATATTACCCGACAGGGGCGGGAAACAAGCAGGAGAAACCAATTAGCCGTTGTTTTTTACTTAATCCTCCCTGGTATTTTTCCCGGTATCGATACCCTAAAAAAAGCAAACGATCCCCAAGGCAGCGAATTCCTTCCAAAGAGCCGTTACATACCCAAAAGTGGCCTATTCCGGCCATAATGAATTGAGAAAAAACACAATATCCGTATGATAAATATCACATTTCTGTTTGCGCTTTATTGACGATTAATCGTTAAATTAGCAGAAACCTTAACCTAAATACAATGCCCCACC